>JBKOZA010000123.1:0-8682 GCA_046725675.1 Candidatus Methylomirabilota bacterium | reverse complement strand
CGCCTGGCTGACCATGCGTGCCCACGCCTGCGTCGACTCCTCGAGCTGCCGGCGCCACATGTCGAAGAACTGCGTCCCCGTCGTGTCGGCCATCACCGGCTCCTCTCAGGACCGCGGCGCCAGCCAGGCCGAGACCTTCGGCCAGCAGTGCACCGCCGCCCCCCGGCCGGCGATCAGCGAGATGTGACCGCCCGGCAGCTCGATGTATTCCTTCTCGCGGCTGCCGACGGCGTCGATGAGCGCACGCACGGCCGCCGGCGGCGCGATGTAGTCCTCACGGGCGCCCACGACGAAGAGCGGACACTGGATGTTCGCCAGCCGCACCGGCCGCCCGCCGAAGACCAGCTCTCCGCGAAAGAGCTTGTTGCCCTGGTAGAAGTCCCGGACCCACTGGCGAAAGAACTCGCCCGGGAAGGCAACGTATTCGTTCGCCCACTTGTTGAGCGCGGTGAAACCCTCCACGTACTTGTCATTCCACAGGTTCCACCAGAGGTTCAGGTTCGTGGAGAGATCCATGGTCGGCTTGAGCAGCTTGAAGCCGGCCTTGACGAGGTCGGCCGGGACACTGCCGAGCGTGTCGACGAACCGATCGACGTCGAAGTACCGGCGATCCAGCCACAGCCCGAACAGGCCGATCTGCGAGAAATCGATCGGCCCCGCCATGTCGATGAAGTTCCGCACCCGCACCTCGGGATGCGTGGCCACGAAGGAGGCGGACAGCGGCGCGCCCATGCAGTAGCCGAGCACGCTCAGCTCGGAGGCGCCCGACGTCTCCAGCACCTTGCTGGCCATGCGCGGCAGGATCTTCACGACGCAATCCTCGAAGGTGAGGTCGTTGTCCTCCGGCCCGAAGACCCCCCAGTCCAACAGATAGAAGTCGAAGCCCTCCCGGGTCATGTGCTCGACGAAGGAGCCGCCGGGGAGCAAATCGAAAATGTAGGGACGGCTGATGCCGAGGTTCGGCACGAACAGCAGCGGCGTGCGATGCCGGCGGCTGGACTCGTACCGGTACAGGCGGGACTTGTTGCGCTGGTAGACCAGCTGGCGCGGCGTCTGGCCGGTGCGCGGCTCGGCGCCGGTGGCCAGGCGCCCGAGATTGACCAGGCGGCGCGCGTTGCGGTCCAGCTCCTCCTGCCACTGCTTGACCGACTCCGCCGACACCGCGTCGGCGGCGACGCCGAAGCCGTCGGTGAACCGCTGGACCACTTCGGCGAATCGCTCCTGACCCATCAAGGGCTCCTCTCCCTGCCGTGCCCCTGCGGGGCCTCGGTGCCACAATTCCAGTATCGCCGGCGCCGCCGCGGTGCGTCAATATCGGTTTCGCACCGCGGCACGCCGCGACACCTCACATCGCGAACATCGAGCCGAGCTTCATGGCGAGCCCCATGTCGCCCTTGATCTTCAGCTTCCCCGACATGAACAGCATCTGGCCCGACTGCTTGCCCGAGAGCATATCCAGCCAGTCCTGGGCCGAGATCTGCAGCGTGAGGTTCGGCGTGGTCGCCGGGCCCTGATTGACGGTGCAGGCCCCGTCCTTGATGACGGCGTGCCAGGTTCCGCCCCCGTCGCCGCTGACATCGTACTGAATGACCGCGTTCGTGCCACTGGCCTTGTCGGACCGGAACCGACCCGGCATCGCGTCGAACGACTCTTTCACTGTCGCCATATGGCCTCCTTTGATTTTCGGATATTCGCCGTCGCCGCGGCGGCGCGGGGCGCCGCCGGGACGGTCGGGCTCAGAACGTGAACAGGTCCATGCCGCCGGTCACCGTGAGCACCGCCCCGGTGATGTAGCGGGCGCGCTCGGAACAGAGAAAGGCGATCGCCCACGCCACGTCCTCGGGCTGGCCCTCCTGCTGCATCGCCACGCGCTTGACCATGCGCTCGTAGAGGGGGCTCAGGCTGGCGTTGGGAGCGATGATGCCGGGCGCGACCGCGTTGCACGTCACGTTGTAGCGCGCCCCCTCGAGGGCGACGGACTTGGCGAAGCCGATCACGCCGATCTTGCTCGTGGAGTACGCCGTCTGTCCGAAGCCGCCCATGAGTCCCGCGATGGACGCCATGCAGACGATGCGCCCCCAGCGTCGCTCGCGCATCCCGGGGAACACCGCCCGCGTGATCTTCATCGTGCCGGTGAGATTGACGGCCAGGTTGAACTCCCAGTCCTCGTCGCGCGTGTCCTTGAGCTGGCCGACCGTGTAGATCATGCCCGCGTTGTTCACGCAGATGTCCACCGGACCGAGCTCGCGCTCGATGCGGCTCACCACCTCCTGGACCTGGGGGGTCTCGCGGATGTCGCACGCGTAGCCGCGCGCGACGCCACCACCGGCCGTGAGCTCCCGGGCGGCTTCCTCGGCACCCTCCGCGTTGAGATCCACGATGGCCACCTTGCAACCCTCGGCCGCCAGCACCGCGGCGTCGGCCTTGCCCAGACTGCGGGCGGCGCCGGTGACGAGCGCCACCCGGCCGGAGATCCCCAGGTCCACTCAGCGCCCCTTGAAGTCGGGGTCCCGCTTGGCGAAGAACGCCTGGATCCCCTCGGCGGCGTCCTCGCTACGCAGGGTCGGCATGAACGCGTCGATCTCGACGTCGATCGACCGCGCCATCGGCGCTTCCAGCCCCTCGTCGACGGCCTTGATGATCGCCGCCGTCGCCAGCGGCGCCCGGCGGGCGAGCTGGCGAGCGAGCGCCTTGGCGTCGCTCAGCGTTTCCCCCTCCTTGCAGAGGCGGTTGACGAGACCGAGCGCCAGGCACTCCTGGGCCGGAATCTGGGTGCCGAGCAGGAGGAACTCCAGGGCCTTGGTGCGGCCGATCAGCCTCGGCAGGCGCTGGGTGCCGCCGTAGCCGGGGATGATGCCCAGGTTCGACTCGGTCTGGCCCATGCGGGCCGTCTCCTTGAGCAGGCGCAGGTGACAGGCCATCGCGATCTCGCAGCCACCGCCCATCGCGTGGCCGTTGATGGCCGCGATGATCGGCTTGGAAAAGCGCTCCATCTTTCGCATCACGGCGTTGCCGAACCGGATGAATGCCTCCACATCCCCGCCCGAGAACGCCGAGCCCAGGTCGGCGCCCCCGCAGAAGATCCGATCGCCGCTGCCGGTGATGACCACCGCCCGGACCGTGCCGTCCGCGTGCACGTCGTTCAGCGCCGCGTTCAGCTCCCCGATCAGCGCCTCGCTGATGGCGTTGGCCGGCGGACGGTTGAGTGTGATCACCGCGACGGCCTCCTCGCGGTTCACGATGAGCGTCTCATAGGCCATCGCGCGTCACTCCTTTGAGGAAGATCGTGGCGACCGCGTCGGCGGCGTCGACCAGCCGGTAGCCCCGCTTGCCGAGAACCCACGACGTCGCGATCTGATCCATCGCGCCGAACAGGACCTTGGTCGCGACCTTCACTGGCACGTCGGCGCGGAAGTGCCCCGACGCCACCCCCTCCTCGAGCACCGAGCCGATCAGCTCGAAGTACGCGGACACCTCGTGGGCGGAGGCGCCCCGGAAGAACTTGTGTCCCTGCCGCAGCTCGACCTGCACGACCTCGGCCAGCGCAGGACTCTGCTCGAGCACCGTGAAGTGCAGCTCGACCAGGCGCCGGATCTTCACCTCGGCATCGCCCTCTCCCGCGATCTCTCGGCGCAGATGGGCGACGAAGGCCGCCATCTTCTCGCGGAACAGCGTGACGAGGATCTCCTCCTTCGTGCGGAAGTAGAGGTAGATCGTGCCGCTGGCGATGCCGGCCTCGCGCGCGATGTCCGACACGCGCGAGTTGTAGTAGCCATTCCGCGCGAACACGCGGATGGCCGCCTCGACGATCTGCTGGGGCTTGTCGGGATCTTTCATCGGCGCCCTCGCCGTGTGGCTGAACCGCGGTTCATTCTACGAGGCGGCCCCGGCCCCGTCAACGCGCGGGCGCGGCCCCGGCGACGCGGCTCGATCGGGATGGTACGATGGGACACTCATGCGGCGACGTGTCCTCCTCGTCCTCGTGCTTGCCGCGCTGATGGATCTCGGCAACCCGCTGGTGCCCGAGATGGCCGAAGCGCTCGAGCGGTTCGACGAAGCCGCGCACGGCCGCCGTCGCGCGTCGGCCCCGGTCCCTGGCGTGTCGGCGGAGCCGGTCGCCGCCCGGGCCACGGTCACGACGACCGCCGTCCAGCGGCCGACCCATCGTGGACCGTGGGCACGACGCACTCCGACGCCGCCGCCGCCGCGCGGAAGGCTCACCCCCGCGCTGTCCGATCCCGCCTCCTCGCCCGACGCGCACTAGCCCTCCTCTCGTTCGCTCGTCGTTCGAGCGTTTCGCACGACCACTCCGTGCGCGGAGGGAAGGCCATGAGCGTTGTCGCCTCCTCGGTTCGCGATCGCCTCCAGACGGCGACGCGCATCTTGCTCGCGATCCACGGCGGTGAGCCGGCCGGCTGGGCGCGCGCCGCCCGGCGCGCCGTCGGCATGTGGGACCGACCCTCGGTCCGGGTTCTCGGGCTCGTCGCGGTACCCTCGCCACCCTTCACCTCGCTGATTCCCGCCGGGGCGCACCTCTATCGCGCGGCCCGCGCCGCCTGGGAGGAGGCCGAGCGGGCGCGCGTGCAGCACGTGATCGACGGGCTGGCCCTCGGGCTGCCCGGCGGGGTCGAGGTCGTCTGGGTCCGCGTGTCCTACACCGATCCCGGCCGCGTGATCACCGAGCACGCGCAGCTGTGGGCGGCCGACGTGCTGCTGCTCGCGGCGGCCCCCGCCGCCGGCCCCTGGCTAGGCGCGGTGCACGACCTGGTCATCCGGCGGGCGCGCTGTCCGGTCCTGGTCACGCCGGTGGAGGGCTGATCGATGCCCGTCCTGTTCCCGTTCGCCGACGCCTGCTGGCGCCTCATCGACCGGGGTTGACCTGGAACGATGGCCGTCGCGCAACTCGACTGAGAGGAAGAGCCGCGTATGGAAGAGAGAGACACCCACGCTAAGCCGATTGACGCCGTGGTCCGGGAATTTCAGACGGACCTCGACAAAGGCTTGAGCCACGAAGAGGCGCGGCAGCGTCTCGCAAAATTCGGCGCCAATGAACTCACGGAGCGGCCCCGGCCGGGGTTTTTCGCGCTCCTGTGGGAGCAATTCAATAACTACCTGGTGATCATCCTGATCGTCGCGGCGGGTATCGCCCTGCTGCTCGGCGAGTATGTCGATGCCATCGCCATCATGTGCATCGTCGTCCTGAATGCCGTCATCGGAGTTGTTCAGGAGTCGAAGGCGGAACAGGCCATCGAGGCCCTGAAGAAAATGGCGGCCCCCAACGCCCAGGTCATACGCGACGGCCATCAGATCACGGCTCCGGCGCGGGAACTCGTTCCGGGCGACGTCGTCCTCCTGGATGCGGGCAATTACGTGCCCGCCGATATGCGCCTGACCACCACCGTCAATCTCAAGGTCGAAGAAGCCTCGCTGACCGGAGAATCGGTGCCCGTGGAAAAGAATGCGGCGATGGTTCTGGATCAGGAGGTACCGCTGGGCGACCGCCGGAACTCCGCGTTCCTGGGCACGCTGATCACGTATGGACGCGGCAAGGGACTGGTGACGGGCACGGGCATGCGCACGCAGATCGGTCTCATTGCGGAGATGATCCAGTCCTACGAGGAGGAGGATACGCCGCTCCAGCAGAAGCTGGAGCATCTGGGAAAGGTTCTCGGGACGGCCTGCCTCGCCATCTGCGCGGTCGTCCTCATCTATGGACTCGTCCGGGACACCCACCTGACGGATGCCTTCAGCACCGGATTTCTCGACTACTGGGAGGCCGAGAAGAAGGACATCATCAATATCCTCCTGACCGCCCTCAGTCTCGCCATTGCCGCCGTCCCCGAAGGCCTCCCCGCCATCGTGACCATCTGCCTCGCCCTGGGGATGCAGCAGATGATCAAGCGCCACGCCCTGATCCGGAAGCTTCCCGCCGTGGAGACGCTCGGATGCGCCACAGTGGTGTGTTCCGACAAGACGGGAACGCTGACGCAGAACGAGATGACCGTCGTTCAGGGATGGGCGGGGGGCAAGAGGCTCCGGATCACGGGAGAAGGGTACAACCCGAACGGGCAGTTCTTCATTGACCGCACGCCGTTTGATCCGCGCAGCGATCCCGACGCCACGGTGCTCCTGCACGGGGGCTTGCTCTGCAACGACGCAAGACTGGAGGAACGAGACGATGCGGCGGGCGGCCACGCCTGGCACATGGTGGGTGACCCCACGGAGGGAGCCATGGTGGTGGCCGCCGCCAAGAGCGGGTTCCGGCGGGGCGACGTGGAGAAGGCATTACCTCGAGTTCAGGAGATCCCGTTCGATTCGGAGAGAAAACGGATGTCCACGATCCACCGCCGTGACGGGTCCCCGGACCAGGTGCCTCTGGCGAATTTCGCCTATCCGCAGTTCCTGGCCTTCGTGAAGGGGGGACCCGATGTCGTCCTGGAGCTCTGTAGCCACATCCAGCAGGGCGGGCATGTCCTGGCCCTGACCGAGGAGCGGCGCCGAGAGGTGCTAGAGCAAAACCGCGACATGGCGAGTAACGCGCTCCGGGTGCTGGGCGTTGCTTATCGGCCGCTGACAGAAGTACCGACGAGCGTGCAGCCCGAAGCGCTGGAACAGAATCTCACCTTCGTTGGACTCCTGGGCATGATCGACCCGCCGCGGCCGGAGGTGGCGGAGGCGGTGAAGGTGGCGAAGGGGGCGGGACTCAGGAGCGTCATGGTGACGGGCGATTACAAGGAAACCGCCGAGGCCATCGCCCGGGACATCGGCTTGCTGACCGAAGGCGGCATTGTGCTGACCGGCCCTGAGATCGAGAAGCTGACCGATCAGGAACTGGCGACCCGGGCGGACGCGCTGACCGTGTGTTGCCGGGTTTCGCCCCAGCACAAGACGAAGATCGTCGAGGCCCTCAAGGCACGAGACCACGTGGTGGCGATGACCGGTGACGGCGTGAACGACGCTCCGGCCCTGAAGCGGGCGAACATCGGAGTCGCCATGGGCATCACCGGCACCGACGTGACCAAGCAGACCGCGGACATGGTCCTCACCGACGATAACTACGCAAGCATCGTCGCGGCGATCGAGCAGGGGCGGATCATCTATTCCAACATCCGCAAGTTCGTGTATTTCCTGCTCGCCTGCAACGCCGGAGAAATTCTCATCATATTCGGCGCGATGCTGCTCGGGATGCCGATCCCCCTCCGGCCGGTTCAGCTGCTGTGGCTGAATCTCGTGAGTGACGGCGCTCCCGCCCTCGCCCTAGGGATGGAGCGCGGGGACCGCGACATCATGAAGCGCCCGCCGAGGCCGCCGAGGGAGCCGGTCATCAATTCCGACATGGCCATCGGCATCGCCGTCATTGCCATCGTTGACGCCATCGCCATCTTGACCGCTTTCGCTCTCGGCCTGCAGCGCTATCCCGGCCACCTCGGGGCCGCCCAAACGATAGCCTTCGTCACCCTGTGTACCTCGGAGCTCATCCGGGCCTTTACGGCGCGCTCCGAGTATCACAGCGTCCTCTCCATCGGGCTGTTTTCCAACCGCTGGATGGTCGGGGCCGTGACGGTGTCGTTCGCGCTGGTGCTGATGGTCGTGTACGTGCCCCTCCTGCAGCCATTCTTCGACACCGTGCCGCTCACGCTGGACGATTGGCTCCTCATGTTGCCCTTCTTCTTCGCCTCGCCGATCGCCATGGAACTCGTCAAGCTCTACTTCCGGCGAAGGATCGGCGGCGCGAGGGGCTAGAAGGTTGGGCGGGCTCGGCGTGGTGGAGTGGGCACGGTGGAGCGCCGTCAGGCCCGTGTCGCAGGGAACGCACATCCTCCTCCCTACCAACGGGTCGCTGGCGGCCCGGCATGCCGAGGCATATGTCCGAGCGTTGCCTTGGCCGGGCCCCATCCACGTCACGGTGATGATGGCGATCAATGTCCCTCGTCCTCCGTTCACGTCGGTGATACCTCTGGCCCGCCAGCTCTACACGGCGGCCCTGGCCGGGCTCCGCCAAGATGCGAAGGCGTGGGAGGTGGTGACCGAGGCGCGTCGGGCACTGGGGTCGCAGGTGGGGAGCGTCGCCACCCGTGTTCAAGAGGGCCAGCCAGGTCCAGTCATCGTTGGAATCGCCAGGGCGTGCCGCGCTGATCTAGTGGTCATGGGGTCCGGGAGGTCGCGTGCTTGGACACGCTTCGTTCCCGGGCGCGTTTCGGTCCATGTCGTGCGCCACGCTCATTGCTCTGTTTTGGTGGCCAAGAGTCTTCCGGCCGAGCCTCAACGGTTCTTGCTGGCGCTCGACGGCTCCGCAGATGCGGGGACGGCTATACGGTTTCTGGCAGATCTTCGGCTGTCAGCGGAGGCGTGGATCCACGTCGTGGCCGTGGTAGGCGGCCGAAGAGGTTCCTGGGTCTATCGGAGTCTGGACCGGCGAGGTCACAACAAAGGGGCACGGGTTGGAAGACTTGCGGCGGAGTGTGCGGCCGCAGAAGGCTTAGTGACCGAGGCGAGCCACCGCTTGGCTGCGTCTGGAGCGCGACTGACGGCTACCATCCGGCGGGGCCAAACGGCCGGGGAGATTCTGGCGGCCGCTCGCGCCTTCGCACCGCACCTGCTCGTCGTGGGCGCAAGGGAGGAACGAGCGACTCCGGACACAGTGCTGAGTAGCCTCGCGGGGAGGGTCATTGGCCGCGCCCC
>JBKOZA010000122.1:0-3874 GCA_046725675.1 Candidatus Methylomirabilota bacterium | reverse complement strand
GCGATCACACGGCCAGGTAGGTCCGCCGTACCTCGGCGTCGGCGAGGAACTGGGCCATCGAGCCCTCGTGGCGCACCATGCCCTTCTCGAGGATGTAGACGCGGTCGCCGAGCTCGCTGACGAAGCGCACGTTCTGCTCGGCCAGCACGATCGTGAGGCCGCTGGCCTTGAGACGGCCGAGCTGCTGCCGCAGCATCTCCACCACCAGGGGCGCCAGTCCCTCCGAGGGCTCGTCGAGCAGCAGGATCTCGGGGTTGCCCATCAGCGTGCGCGCGATCGTGAGCATCTGCTGCTCGCCGCCGCTGAGCGTGCCGCCGGGCTGCCGCTTGCGCTCGCGCAGGATCGGGAAGAGGTCGAACACCCGCTCGGCCGTCCACGGACCGCTGCCGTTTCCCCAGGTTCGGCGCGCGACCTCCAGGTTCTCCTGCACCGTGAGGTTGGGGAACACGCGCCGGTCCTCCGGCACGAAACCGATCCCGAGCCGGGCGATGCGGAAGGGCGGCAGTCCAGCCACCTCACGTCCGCGCAGGGTGATCCGGCCGCTCTGGGGCGGGGTGAGGCCGATGATGCTGCGCACCGTCGTCGTCTTGCCGGCGCCGTTGCGTCCCAGCAGGCACACGACCTCGCCGGCCTCGACGGTCAGCGAGAGGTCGAACAGGATGTGGCTGTCACCGTAGTACGTCTCGACGTGGCTCAGCTCGAGCAGCGCCATCAGGACGCCTGGCCGAGGTAGACGCGCTGCACCTCGGCACTGGCCCGGACTTCGGACGGGGGGCCCTCGGCCAGCACCGCGCCCTGGTGCAGCACGGTGATCCGCCGGGCTACCGCGAACACCACGTCCATGTCGTGCTCGGTGAACACGACGGTGAGGCCGGTATCGGCGGCGATCGTCGCCACCAGCGCCATGATCTCGTGACGCTCGCGCGGCGCCATGCCCGCCGTCGGCTCGTCGAGCAGCAGCAGGCGGGGCGCTCCGGCCAGCGCGATGGCCAGCTCCAGTCGTCGCTGGTCGCCGTGGGCGAGGATGCCGCTCGGCTTGCCGGCCTGCTCGCGCAATCCCACCCGCTCGAGGAGGCTCAGCGCCTCGTCGCGGTAGAGACGCCGGGCCGGCACGAAGACGTTGAAGTGCCGGCGGTGATGGCTGAGGAAGGCGGTCTGGACGTTCTCCAGCGCGGTGAGCCGGCGGAAGACGCTGGTGATCTGGAAGGTCCGGCCGAGACCACGGCGACAGAGACGGTGGGGAGGCAGCCCGCTGACCTCCTTGCCCTCGAGGTAGATCTGCCCGGTGTCGTGCGCCAGATCGCCGCTGATGAGGTTGAAGAGCGTGGTCTTGCCGGCGCCGTTGGGCCCGATGATCGCGCGCAGGTCGCTGGGCGGGATCGCCAGGTCCACGCCGTTCACGGCGCGGACGCCGCCGAAGCGCTTGCACAGTGCCCGCGTCTCGAGGACCAGGGGCCCCGACATGGCCGTCAGGCCTTGGCGATCGGACGCGCGCGCCACAGGCGCCCTCCCACCAGCCCCACGAAGCCGTTGGGCAGCACGACGATGACCAGCACCACGATGGTGCCGAGGAACAGCGGCCAGTAGACGGGCCACTGCCGGCTGACCACCCACTCCAGGATCTTGAAGCCCAGGGCGCCGGCCAGCGGCCCGAAGAACGACTGCACGCCGCCCAGCAGCGCGACCACCAGCGGCTCGAACGACTTGGTGAAGTAGGCGAAGTCGGGGAAGACGCTGCCGTTGTAGAAGGCGAACAGTCCGCCCGCCAGCCCCGAGAAGGCGCCGGAGATCACGAAGGCCACGAGCTGGTGGCGGCGCACGTCGATGCCGATGAAGCGGGCCCGCCGCGGATTCTCCCGCACGGACCGCAGGGCGTAGCCGAACGGCGAATCGACGACGGCGCGCAGGGCCAGGACGCTCACGCCCACCACCACCAGCGTGAAGTAGTAGAAGGTGGCCGGCGACTTGAGCCAGGCCGGCGGCCACACGTCGAGCAGGCCGTCGTCGCCGCCGGTGAGCGCCTTCCACTTGAAGATGACCGTGAAGACGATCTGGGCAAACGCCAGGGACAGCATCGCGAAATAGGTGTGGCTGAGGCGCACGATGAAGAAGCCGAACAGCAGCGCGCCGGCCGCCGCCACCACCGGTGCCGCCGGCAGCGCCAGCAGCATGGGGAGGCCCAGCCGCTTGACCAGGAGGGCGGGGGCGTAGGCGCCGAGCGCGAAATAGGCGGCGTGGCCGAACGAGACCATGCCGCCGAAGCCCATCAAGAGATTGAAGGCGGTGGCGAAGAGCCCCACGATCGCGATCTCGGTCAGCAGCTGCAGAAAGAACGGCGGCAACACCAGCGGCGCCACCGCCAGCCCCCCGACCACCACTGCGAGCCAGCCGGTCGGTCGCATCTTCTAGACCCTCACGTGGGCCACTATGCCTCCGGGCGGCCGAGGAGGCCCCAGGGGCGGACGATGAGCACGACGGCCATGAGGGCGAAGAGCAGGACGATAGAGATGGCGGGGAAGACGAGGATGCCGAACGACTGGAGGAGGCCGACCAGCAGGGCGCTGATGAAGCTGCCGGCGAAGCTGCCGAGACCGCCGATGACCACCACGACGAACGCGGTCGTGAGCACGTCGGCGTCCATGCCGAGCGCCACCGCCACCGTCGGCGCCGCCAGCGCGCCGCCGAACCCGGCCAGCCAGCTGCCGAACACGAAGACCTGCGTGTAGAGGGCGGCCACGTTGACCCCCAGGGCGCCGAGCATCTCGCGATCGACGGTCGCCGCCCGGATGAGCATGCCCCACCGCGTGCGATAGAAGACCAGCCACATCGCCACCGCCGTCAGCGGCGCCAGGGCCAGGACGAGCAGGTAATAGGACGGGAACGGCTGGCCGAAGATCTGCACGGAGCCGGCCAGGGCCTCCGGCCGGGACACGCTCTTGTTGTCGGGGCCCCAGGCGAGCAACACGAGGGTGCCGATGACCAGGATGAGGCCGAAGGTGAGGATGAGCTGCATCAGCGGGTCGCGACGGTAGATGAGCCGCAGCAGGCCGACCTCGATGATGCCGCCAAGGGCGGCAACGCCCAGCGGCGCCAGCAGCAGCGCCATCCAGAACGCCCACGGCCGGTCGGGCAGGATCTCGACCAGCGTCACCATCAGGTAGGCCCCCACCATGTAGAAGCAGCCGTGGGCGAGGTTGACGATCCGGGTAACGCCGAAGATCAGCGACATCCCGACCGAGACCAGGAACAGCAGCATGCCGACGCTGAGGCCGCTCATCACCTGCACGGTGATGAGCGGCCCGTTCGTGAGCCAGGACACGGAGGTCGTGACGCTCTACTTCTTCTTGTCGGCGGCGGCCGCCCGCAGCTTGGCGACCTCGTCGCAGCTCTTGACGACGTCCCGGCCGTGGGTTTCCTCGATGTCGGCCAGCACGGGCTTGCCTTGGGCGTTCATCTTGACCACGCCGACCCACTGGGGCGGGATGGCCTGCATGTCGCAGCCGCGCATGATGACCTTGCCCCACGGGAACTCCATCTCGTAGCCCTCGCTCAGCGCCGCGATGACCTTGTCGCTCTCCGCGCTCTTCGCCCGCTTGATGGCCTCGGCGATGATGTAGGCGCTGGCGTAGCCCCACGAGGCCCCCAGCGTCGGCTCCTTCTTGGCCCGGGCCTCGTACTTCTTCACCCACTCGGCGAGCTTGGGATGGCGCTTCTGCATGCCGTCGTCGTACCAGGCGAAGCCGGGCGTGATGGCGCCCACCGGCGCCTCCTTGCCGAGCGGGTCCAGCTCGTCGGGGTTCCCCACCGAGGCGCTGATGTACTTGACCTTGTCGAAGAGCCCGAACGGCCGCGCCTGCTTGACGAAGGCGATCTC
>JBKOZA010000121.1:0-4408 GCA_046725675.1 Candidatus Methylomirabilota bacterium | reverse complement strand
GTCGCGACGAGGTCGACCCTGGGATGATCGGGCCACCGGGCCAGCAGCGCCTGCATGATCCGCGCGGTGGTGCTCTTCCCGACCGCCACGCTGCCGGCCAGCCCGATGAGATATGGGGCCTTGGACGCCGTCGTCCCCAGGAACGTCGCCGTCGCCCCGTGCAGCGCCTGGCTCGCGCCGATGTGGAGATTGAGGAGCCGCGAGAGCGGGAGGTAGATCTCGGTGACCTCGTCGAGGGACACGCGGTCGTTGAGCCCGCGAAGATGGGTCAGGTCGTCCTCGGTCAGGGTCAGCGGCGTGTCCGCGCGCAGCGCGGCCCACTCCGCCCGGGTGAAGCGCTGATACCGGGACGGCGGCATCAGCCGGGAACCTACTCGCCCAGGCCCAGGCGCTTGCGCTCCTCCTCCTTGAGGACGCGGCGCAGGATCTTGCCCGAGGCCGTCTTGGGGATCGCGTCGACGAGCGCGACCTCATGGAGGGTCTTGTAGCCGGCCAGGCGACCGCGCGCCCACTCGACCAGCGCCTCCGCCGTCAACGTCGGGTCCTTGCGGACGACGAACGCCTTGGGCACCTCGCCGGCCTCGGGGTCGGGCTTGCCGATGACCGCGCAGTCCGCCACGCCCGGGTGCTCGAACAGCAGCGCCTCGATCTCGGCGGGGGCGATGCCGAAGCCCTTGTACTTGATCATCTCCTTCTTGCGGTCGGTGATGGTCAGGTAGCCCTGGGCGTCGAGGCGGCCGATGTCGCCCGTGTAGAGCCAACCGTCGCGCAGCGCGGCCGCCGTCGACTCCGGCGCGTTCCAGTAGCCGAGCATCACCTGCGGGCCGCGCACGATGATCTCGCCCACCTCGCCCACCGGCAGCTCGCGCTCGCCCGTCTCGAGGTCGACGATCTTCTGCTCGGTGTCGTTCACCGGCAGACCGCCGGTGTCGATCGTGAGGAACTGGTCGTCGTGCACCGGGTTGAGGTGGGTGACCGGGCCCGCCTCGGTGAGCCCGTAGCCCTGCACGACCTTCACCCCGGTCAGCTCGGTGACACGCCGGGCCAGCTCGGGCGCCACCGGGGCGGCGCCGACCATGAACATCTTCACGCTGCTCCAGTCGAGGCGGCCGACGTCGGGCCGGTTGGCCAGGGCCAGCAGGATAGGCGGCACGACGAACACGATGCTGACGCGCTTGTCCACGATGAGCCGGAGCGCCTCCGCCATGTCGAACCGTTCCATCACGACCATGCGGGTGCCGCCGTGGACGGCGCCGCCCATGAGCATCAGCCCGTAGATGTGATAGAAGGGCAGGAACACCATGAAGGTGTCGGCGTCGGTGGCGCGGATCGCCGACATGAACTGGATGTTGTTCGACAGGAACACCTTGTGGCTCAGCAGCACGCCCTTGGGGAGCCCGGTCGTGCCGCTCGAGTAGGGGAGCACGAGCAGCTCGTCGCCGGGACCGGTCAGCACCGGCGGCCGCGCCGTCGTGGTGGCGGCGATCAGGTCGGCGAAGCGCACGACGTCGGGAGCGGCGGCGGCGCCGGGGCCAACGACGATCACGTGCTTCAGGCGCGGGGTCTCCGCGCGCACCGCCCGCACGATCGGCAGCAGGTCCTGCTGCACCACCACCGCGATGGCCTGGGCGTCGCCGAGCTGGTAGGCGACCTCGCGCTCCCTGTAGGAGGGGTTCATCGGGCTCGACACCGCGCCCAGCCGGGCGATCGCGTAGAAGGCCACGACGTACTCGGGCCGGTTCGTCATGAACAGGCACACCCGGTCGCCGCGGCCGATGCCGAGGCCGCGCAGCGCGTTGGCGAAGGCGTTGACCAGGCCCTCCAGCTCGCGGAACGTGAGGCTCACGTCCTTGAAGGCGATCGCCTCGCGCTCCGGATAGAGCGCGACCGGACGATCGAGCAGCGCGTCGTAGGGCATGTCGGGGTAGGTGAGCTTCGGTCGATAGAGCTCGGGTTGCGACGGTGCGCGCATCGGAACGCCTCCGCCGCGTATTATAGTCGGGCGATGCGCAGCGTAGCCGACGTCCTGAGGCGGGACGACCGCGAGGCGCTCGCCGCTCTCCGCCCCGCCGGGCGCGTCGCGCTGGCCCTGCGCCTGGGCGCCCGCGACCTCGAGGCGTTTCGTCTGGCCCAGAGCCCCCCGGCCGCTCCCGACGACGCCGACCGGCTGCTCAGGCGCCGGCAACAGCAGGGTCGTCGCCTCTCGCGTTGCCTGCGGGAGCTGATCGGCTGAGCCTGTATGCCCGCGTTGTCGCGCTGCTGCGCGAACGACGCGTTGCCTTCGCGGTCGTCGGCGCCGCCGCCCTGGCGGTGCACGGCATCAGCCGGGCGACCCGCGACCTCGACCTGCTCGTGACCGACCCCGTCTGCCTGGTGGAGTCGACCTGGACCACGCTTCGGCGGGAGGGTGTCGAGGTCACGATCCGCTGCGGTGACCCCGACGATCCCCTGGCCGGGGTGTTGAAGCTCTATGCCGCCGGGCCCCAGGACGCCTGGGACATCGCGCAGCTCCTCGAGGCGGGCGACCGCAGCACCCTGGTCGCCGAGATCGAGGCCACCTTGCCGGCCCTGCCGGACGACTCGCGTCGTCTCTGGGCTCGTGTAGTCGAGTCGCGGTAGAGTAGCGGCCGGTTGCAAGGAGGACGCGATGAGTCCCAAGTCAGGCCCGGCGCCCCGCCCCGTGTCCGCCGCCGACGTCGATCCGCGCCACCGCTGGGACCGACCGTTGCAGGCGCCCGGGCACATGCAGGTCGACTTCGAGGAGCGCGTGGACTTCCGCCGCCTGCACGCCTACCGGCTCGGCCGGGCGCGGCAAGCGCTGGCCGCCTCGGGGCTCGGCGCGGTGCTGGTGTTCGACCAGTACAACATCCGGTATCTCTCGGGCACGGTGATCGGCGAGTGGGCGCGGGACAAGCTCACGCGCTGGTGTCTGCTGACTGGCCCGGGCGAGCCCTGGGTGTGGGACTTCGGCTCGGCCGCGCGTCATCACCGCCTCTACGCTCCCCAGATCCCGGCCCGGCAGTCACTGGCGGGCATGGTCGGCATGCGCGGCGCGGTGTCGCCCCGGGCGGGCCTGTTCAAGAAGGCCGCCCAGGAGATCCGCGACATCCTATCGGCCGAGGGCGTGGCCGACATGCCGCTCGGCATCGACGTGGTGGAGCCGCCCTTCCTGTTCGCCCTCCAGGAGACCGGCCTGGAGGTCCGCGACGGCCAGCAGGTGATGCTGGAGGCGCGCATGCTCAAGAGCCAGGACGAGCTGACGCTCCTCAACATGGCGGCGGCCATGGTGGACGGGGTCTACCAGGACATCTTCGAGGCGCTCAAGCCGGGCGCGCGCGAGAACGAGATCGTCGCGCTGGCCAACAAGCGCCTCTACGAGATGGGCTCCGACAACGTCGAGGCGATCAACGCCATCTCGGGCGAGCGCTGCAGCCCCCATCCGCACAACTTCACCGACCGGATCATCCGGCCGGGCGACCAGGCGTTCTTCGACATCATCATGTCGTTCGTCGGCTACCGCACCTGCTACTACCGGACGTTCAGCGTGGGCCGGGCGACGAAGCCGCAGGTCGTCGCCTACAAGAAGGCGCGGGAGTGGATGGACGAGGCCATCGCCCTCATCAAGCCGGGTGTGACGACGGACAAGATCGCCCGGGCCTTTCCCAAGGCCGCCGACATCGGCTTCGACGGCGAGATGGCGGCGTTCGGCCTCAACTTCTGCCACGGCATCGGCCTCGGCCTGCACGAGCGCCCGATCATCAGCCGGCTGAACTCCTTCGACGATCCGATGGAGCTGCAGGCGGGGATGATGTTCGCCGTGGAGACGTACTGCCCGGCCACCGACGGCGTGTCGGCGGCACGCATCGAGGAGGAAGTCATCGTGACGCCGGGTGGCGCCCAGATCATCACGCTGTTCCCCGCCGACGAGCTGCCGATCGCCAACCGCTACTGAGCCGGAGCGTCACCGAGGAGGAACGATGAAGGTTTACCGTGTGGGCGATGCACCCTCCGAGGGTCTCGTGGGCGAGACCGTCGCCGTGCTGGGCTACGGCAACCTGGGGCGAAGCGCCGCGCTGAATCTCCGCGACTCCGGGGCCAAGGTCCGGATCGGCAACCGGGAGGACGAGTACGCGGAGCTGGCCCGCGCGGACGGGTTCGAGGTGGTGCCCCTGGCCGAGGCGGCGACCGACTCCATGGTGTTCGTGCTGCTCCCCGACGAGGTCATCCCCACGGTCTTTCCCACCGAGATCGCCGCGACGATGCGGCCGGGGTCCGCCGTCGCGTTCGGCTCCGGCTACTGCCTCGCCTTCGAGCTGATCCGCCCGCCCGAGCACGTCGACGTGTTGCTGCTCGCTCCCCGCATCGCCGGCCGCCAGGCCCGAACCCGCTACGAGGCCGGGGAGGGCTT
>JBKOZA010000120.1:0-3279 GCA_046725675.1 Candidatus Methylomirabilota bacterium | reverse complement strand
CGCCGACACGCGATTCACCTCGCCGGACGCCTACACACCCGGCCATCTCGCCCGCAAGATCCTGACGGCCCGGGCTTTCCTGCCGGGCGAGCGCAAGAAGGTCACCGTCCTGTTCGCCGACCTCAAGGGATCGCTCGAGCTGATGGCCGATCGCGATCCCGAGGACGCCCGCGCGCTGCTCGACGACGTGATCGAACGGCTCATGGAAGCCGTCCATCGCTTCGAGGGCACGGTGAACCAGGTGATGGGCGACGGCATCATGGCGCTGTTCGGAGCGCCGGTGGCCCACGAGGATCACGCCGTGCGCGCCTGCTACGCCGCGCTGCGCATGCATCGCTCGGTCGCGCAGCACGCCGAGGAACTGCGCCGCCAGCAGGGCATTGACCTGCAGATCCGGGTAGGGATCAACTCGGGCGACGTCGTCGTACGCTCGATCGGCAGCGACCTGAACCTCGAGTACACCGCGGTCGGCCAGACCACGCACCTAGCCGCCCGCATGGAGCAGCTGGCCCGCCCCGGCACGACCCTGATCACCGACGCCACGCGCCGCCTCGCCGATCGTTACGTGGAGGTGACCTCGCACGGCCCGGTGCCGATCAAGGGCCTCAAGACCCCGGTGGAGGTGTTCGAGCTGCGCGGCGCCACCCCGGCCTCGCGCCTGCAGGCCGCGCCGAGCGCGCTCACCCGCTTCCTCGGTCGCGACGAAGAGCTGCGACGGCTCGACATGCTGCTGGACCAGGCCAGCCTCGGCCGCGGTCAGGCGGTCGGCGTGGCCGGCGAGGCGGGCGTGGGCAAGTCGCGCCTGATGTGGGAGTTCACCCGCTCGCATCGCACGCTGGGCTGGCTGCTGCTGGAGGCGCCGTCCGTCTCCTACTCGAAGGCCACGCCCTACGCGCCGATCACGACGATGCTGCAGGCCTACTTCCAGCTCGAGCCCGAGGACGGCCCCGCCACCATCCGGGACAAGATCACGACGCGCACCCTCGAGCTCGACGCCCAGCTGCACTGGGCGGTGGCGCCCTTCCTGGCGCTGGCCAACATCCCGACCGAGGACGACGAGTGGAAGGCGCTGGAGCCGGCCGAGCGGCGCCGCCGTATCTTTGCGGCGGTGCGGCGCGTGCTTCTGCGCGAGGCCGAGCAGCGGCCGGTGATCCTGATGGTCGAGAACCTGCACTGGTCGGACTCCGAGACGCTGGCGCTGGTCGACGCCCTGGTCGGCGAGATCGTCGAGGCGCGCGTGCTGCTGCTGGGGAGCTACCGGCCCGAGTTCCGGCCGGACTGGCTCGACCGCCTACACTGCAGCGAGATCCGCCTGGAGCCGCTGTCCAGCGTGAGCTCGGAGGCGCTCCTGCAGGATGTGCTCGGCCCCACCCCCGACCTGCAGCCGGTGGCGCGCCTGCTCGTGGAGCGGACCGGCGGCAACGCGCTCTTCCTCGAGGAGAGCGTGCGCGCGCTCATCGAGAACGAGGTGCTCGTCGGCGACCCCGGCGCCTACCGGCTGGCCAAGCCGCTGGCGACGGTGCAGATCCCCGATCGGGTGCAGGCCGTGCTGGCGGCGCGCATCGACCGGCTGCCGGACGACCGCAAGTCGTTCCTGCAGGCCAGCGCGGTCATCGGCAAGGACCTGCCGTTCTCGCTGCTGCAGGCGGTGGCCGGCGTGCCGGCCGACGAGCTCCTGGGTAACCTGGCCGATCTGGAGGAGGCGCAGTTCCTCCGCACGACGAGCCTGTACCCCGACCTGTCGTACTCGTTCCGCCACAGCCTCACCCACGACGTCGTCTACTCCTCGCTGCTCAAGGATCAGCGGCGCGGGCTGCACGCGCGCATCGTGGACGCGCTGGAGGCGCTCTATCCCGATCGCCGAACCGAGCACGTCGAGCGCCTGGCCCACCACGCCCTCGGCGCCGAGCTGTGGTTCGAGGCCGTCGGCTATCTTCAGGAGGCCGCCGCCAAGGCGGCCTCGCGCTCGGCCAACCACGAGGCGGTGACGTTCCTCGAGCAGGCCCTGGGCGCGCTCGCCCACCTGGCCGAGACGCGCGAGACGTTCGCGCAGGCCATCGACGTGCGCCTGGACCTGCGACCACCGCTGCTGCAGCTGGGCCGGCTGGAGGAGATCCGCCGGCTGTCCGAGGAGGCGGCGCGGATGGCCGAGCAGGTCAACGACGAAGCGCGACAGGCCCGCGCGTATTCGTACCTGATCAACTACCACTACCTGCGCGGCGAGCCGATGCAGGCCCTGCAGTACGGCGAGCGCTGCCTGGGCATCGCCGAGCGGCTGGGCGACCGCGTGCTGGTCTCCATCGCGCGTCGTTACATGGGCCACGCTTACCACGTGCTGGGCCAGGGACGGCAGGCCGTGCGCGCGCTGCACGACAACGCCGAGGCGCTGGCCGCCAACGTCGAGCGCGACCCCAGCGCCAACGCCGTCACCGCCTACGTCTCCACCTGCGCGTGGCTCGCCTTCGCGCTGGCCGACCTCGGCGAGTTCGATACCGCCGAGACGTGGGCCGACCGCGCGCGCGCCGAGGCCGAGGCGCGCCATCACCCCTACAGCGAGGCCATCGCGCTCACCCTGGCCGGCCAGGTCAGCGTGCTGCGTGGCCAGCTCGAGCGCGCGGTGGGGCCGCTGGCGCGGGCGGTGTCGGTGTGCCGCGATGCCCAGCTCACGGTCTGGCAGGCCATCCCGGCCGCGCTGCTCGGCCAGTGCATGGTCACGCTCGACCGCAAGGAGGACGGGCTGGCGCTGCTCGAGGAGGGCGTGCGGTTGTCCGACGAGGTCGGCATCAAGGCCTACCTGTCGCGCTGGACCACGCTCCTGGGGGAGGGCTTCCTGGCCACCGGCGACGTGTCGCGGGCCGCCGACATCGCCGAGCGGGCGCTCGCGCTCGCGCGCGCCCACGGCGAGCAGGGCCACGAGGCCGCCGCGCTGCGGTTGCTCGGCGACATCGCCACCGCCCAGACACCGCCGCGGCTGGCCGTGGCCACCGAGCGGTACACCGCCGCCATCCACCTCGCCGAACGGCTGGGACTGCGGCCCCTGCTCGCGCGCGCCCACCTGGGCCTGGGCCAGCTCCACCGGCGCGGTGGGCAGATGCAGGCGGCCGAGGCTCACCTGGCCACGGCCGTCGTGCTCTTCTCCGATCTCGGGATGCGCTCGTGGCTCGACCGCTCGGAGCCCGAGCTGCGCGCGCTCGGCCACCTGGTCATCGTGGCCAAGCCGAACGTGAATCTCTACGAGTACCTGAAGCACAAGTTCGCGGGCGACCCGAACGTGCAGGT
>JBKOZA010000119.1:0-3203 GCA_046725675.1 Candidatus Methylomirabilota bacterium | reverse complement strand
CTCGACGAGGAGAAGCCGGTGGCGCCGCCGCCGGCGGAGCACGTGCACTGATGCGGTTGTGGCGCGTCGTCGTCCTCGTCGACCTCGCCCTGGCGATCGGCCTGGGCGCCGGCTATCTGTGGTGGGGACAGCAAGCCCGCCGGCTGGCCCGCGAGCTCGAGCTGGCCCGGTCGGTCGCGGCCGCCGCCGGCGGTGAGCGCGAGTTCCACGGGGCGGGGGTCGTGCGGGCCGGGCTCGCCGACCTCGGCCTCGTGGTCATCACGCACGGCGAGATCGCCGGCTACATGCCGCCGATGACGATGGGCTTCCGGGTCGGCTCGCCGAAGATTGTCGAGTCGGTCAAGCCGGGCGACGCGATACGATTCACGCTGCGCGGCACGCCACCCAACATGGCCATCACCGCGATCGACAGGACGGCGCCGTGACGGCGCCGGGCAGACGCTCGTCACCTTGGCGTCGCCCTGACGGGGCGCCCGCGACATGGCTCGTCGCCGCGCTCGCCACGGTGCTGAGCGCGGCGCCGGCCTGGGCAGACCACCCCGGCGGACTTCGCAGCGAGGGTTGGAGCCCGCTCACGGCCGCGCTGGTGTTCGGCGGCCTGGCGCTCATCGCGGGCGCCATCGTGGTCGTCGTGGTGGCCATCCTCACCCGGCGCGAGGACGCCCCGTCGGAGTGACGACGGCGTCCGTGCTCCACCCGCGCAGCGTCCTCACGGTGGCCGCCGCCTGCTTCGTGGCGCTCACCGCCGCGGTGATGGCGCTCGGTGCCTTCCCCGCCGACGCCGCCGTGCGCGACTCTCTGCTGGCCCTGGCCACCCCGGGCGTGGTGGCCGTGATGCGGATCCTCAACCGGGCGGGCGACTGGCGTGTGCTCGTACCCGGCATGCTCCTGCTGTTCGTCGTCTTTCGCCGGGCGCGCGCACGCTGGTGGCTGTGGCTGGCGGTGATGGCGATCGCTCCGGTGATCGAAGGGATCCTGAAATACCTCGTCGGCCGCTCGCGTCCCGAGGACGCCTCGCTCGGCTACCCGAGCGGTCACTCCACGGCGGCGGCGACGTTCTTCGGAGTCGTGATGTTCCTGGCCGACGAGCTACCGCCCGCGGCCTGCGCGGTGGTGCGGGCGCTGGCGGTCGCGATGATCCTGCTCGTCGGCTTGGCGCGGGTGATCCTCCGCGCTCACTGGCCCTCCGACGTCCTGGCCGGAATCGCCCTCGGTCTCGCCCTCGCCGCCGCCGCCGGGTGGCTCGCCTCCGCTCACCGATCCCGCGAAACCCCCTGACGCCCGCGCATCGCACGCGGAGTCGGCGGTTCTCGGGAGGCTGATCAGAGGCCGCGGCGTCTCCCCCTTCGGGCGCGGCGCGAGTCAGGGGCGTCGTCGCCCACCGCGGCGCGGAGCGTCCGGAGCAGGGCCTGCGCCTCGGTGCCGAGTGGCCGCTGACGCGGGTGGATGATGTCGAGGCTGCGGCTGAGCGGCTCGGCGTCGCGCACCTCGATGGCGACGAGACGACGGCGGCGGATCTCGGGCGCGACGGCCAGGTGCGGCAGGAAGGCCAGCCCGATTCCGCGCTCGACCATCCGCTTGGCCGCCTCGATCGACTCCACTTCCAGCACGACGTTGGGCACGAGCCCCGCCCGCCGGAAAAGCCCGTGCGAGAGTGTCCAGTCGCTGGAGCCGCGGTCGAAGAGGATCAGCGGCTGGGCCGCCACCTCGTCCAGGCGCGCGCGGCCCCGGCGGGCCATGGCGCCCGTCGGCACCGACACGAGCACGAGCGGATCGTCACGTAGGCTCACCGTCTCGACCCCGGGATGGTGGAGCGAGCGGGCGATGCCCAGCTCGGCTTCACCGGCCAGGACCATCTCCAGCACCTCCTTGGAATGGCCCGAGCGGACGGTGATGAGCGTCTTGGGATGGGCCGCCTGGAAGCGCTTGAGGACGTCGGGCAGCAGGTACGTGCAGATCGACAGCGCGGCGGCGATGATGAGGGCGCCGCCGCTCGAGGGCCGAAGGTCGTGCACCGCCTGGCGCGCCAGCGCCAGGGCGTGCAGCAGCTGCTCGGCGTGCGGGCGCAGGGCGCGGCCGGCCGGGGACAGCGCGAGGCCGGCCCGCCCGCGCTCGAAGAGCGTGACGCCCAGTGAGTCCTCGAGAGCCTTGATGCGCGCGCTGATGGCCGGCTGGCTCACCCGCAGCGCGTCGGCAGCGCGTCGGAACCCTCCGAAGGTGCCCACGGCCAGGAAGGCCTCGACCTGGCCAATTTCCACTGATTTGACTCCTTTATGATCGCTTTCGCCCGCGATCTGAATGCATTATGCCCGGTGTGAAAGATATTTCCGATCGAGAAATTTTATCACCCCGATCAAAACATTGAGGTTGCCGGTCCCGGGGGCCGCCGGCACAGTGGGTGCAAGCTCAGTGGCGGCGTTGGTCACCGTCAAGGAGGACGAGGCTATGCCAAACCAGTGTCAGTGCGGAACCGAGATCTCCAACGGCTTTCACAACCTCGGGTGCCTGGAGTGCGGCGCCTCCTGCTGCCCATCGTGCGCGATCTCGCTGGAGTCGGCGACGTACTGCCCGGCCTGCGCCGGGGCGCTGCTGGAGTCGGCCACCGTGCGGCCCGCCCGGCCGTTCGACCTTCACTGACCGGACGAGACGAGGAGAGCGAGTTCATGCACAATCCCGGCGCGACCTTCCGCGACCTGCTCCGCTCCGAGCCGTACCTGTTCACCGGCGGCGTCTACTCGCCGCTGGACGCCCAGATCGCCGAGCGGGTCGGCATGAAGTCAATCTACCTGAGCGGCTACTCGATGGCCCTCGCCAACGGCTGGCCCGACATGGGGTTCCTGACCCAGACCGAGGTCGCACGCATCGGGGCGATGGTCGCCAGCGCCGTCGAGATCCCCGTCATCGCCGACGCCGACGACGGCTACGGCAACGCCCTGTGCACGATCCGGACCGTGCAGGAATACGTGCGGAGCGGCGTGGCCGGCATCCACATCGAGGACCAGGTGTTCCCGAAGCGGTGCGGTCACATCGCGGGCAAGACGATCATTCCGCTCGAGGCGGCCGTCGGCAAGTACCGCGCCGCCATCGACACCCGCAACCAGCTGAACCCGGACTTCGTGATCATCGCCCGCACCGACGCCTACGGCGCGGTCGGTGGCAGCCTGGAGGAAGCGATTCGCCGCGGCCGCGCCTACGCCGACGCG
>JBKOZA010000118.1:0-1139 GCA_046725675.1 Candidatus Methylomirabilota bacterium | reverse complement strand
CTGAGAGGCCTCGGCCCCGCCGGGTACGACCAAGGTCTCATTGTTGACCGGTCGCGGGCACCTCTATGCTCGCCTCGCGCGCTGGGAGTTCGACCAGAACCGGCCCGGTGACACGCTCGGGCACTGAGGTGGCCGATGCTCCAGATGCTATATCTTCCTCGACGGGATTCTGGCTGTCCTGTCGGTCTCGCGCCCCAGCCCAAGTGCGGTGGCGTGATGGATGGAGACGAGGAGGAAGCATGAGACGCCCGAGGTGGAACGTGGCCGCGCGGGTGGTGCCGGTCGTGCTGGCGATCCTGCTCGCAGCTCCGCCGTTCCCGCGGGCGCAACAGCCCGCGCCGGGCGGCGCCGAGCAGGCCGCTACCGGCGGCCAACCCGTCGATCCTCCGGCCTTCAGGCCCGAGGAACTCGAACAGATCGTGGCCCCTATCGCGCTCTATCCGGATCCGCTGGTGGCGCAGGTGATGATGGCTTCGACGTACCCGCTCGAGGTGATACAGGCGGCACGGTTGGTCAAGGCCAACCCCAACCTGAAGGACGCGGCCCTGAACGAAGAGCTCAAGAAATACGACTGGGACGACGCGGTGAAGTCGCTGGTCAGCTTTCCCCAGATTCTCGAGCTCATGAACGAGAAGCTGGACTGGATGCAGAAGCTCGGCGATGCGTTTCTCGCGCAGAGGAAGGAGACCATGGACGCCATCCAGCGTCTGCGGGCGAAGGCGCAGGCGCAGGGAAATCTGCAGTCCAACGAGCAGCAGAAGGTGATCGTCGAGCCCGCCGCGAGCGTGCCATCGCCGGCCCCGCCCGCCCAGGCGGGTCAGCCTGCTCCGGCGACTCTCCCCGTCGAGCAGCAAACGATCATCAAGATCGAGCCGGCGAACCCGCAAGTGGTCTACGTGCCGAGCTACAACCCGACCGTCGTCTACGGCGCCTGGCCTTACCCGGCCTATCCGCCCTACTATCCGTACCCGCCAGGCTATGCCTGGGGCGCGGCGGCCGTCTCCTTCGGCTTTGGGATGGCGGTCGGCGCGGCGGTCTGGGGCGGCGCCAACTGGGGCGGCGGCGACGTCGACGTCGACGTCAACAAGTCCAACAACTTCAGCAACAACGTGAACCGCTCGGACAAGGCCAACCAGATC
>JBKOZA010000117.1:0-6451 GCA_046725675.1 Candidatus Methylomirabilota bacterium | reverse complement strand
GGCTCGCCAGCCTGCTCTTGATCACGGCCCTGGCCATCACCGGCTGCCAGCAGCTCTACTGGCGCAAGCCCGGCGCCGACGCCCTGGCGTTCACGGCGGATCACCGCGACTGCCTCGGGAGAGCCGGCGTCGACGTCGGCGGCGACCGCGTGCTGGTCAACCTCGACGTCTATCGCGCGTGTCTGCGCATGCACGGCTGGAAGCGCGAGAGCGCGACCGGCAGCGGGTCCGGCCGCTACCGTGGGCTCGAGGACGAGGGGCCGGTGCCCCGCGACGCGCCCCCGGAGGGACTCGCGCGCACGGCGCCAAGCGATGCCTCGGCGGCCATCCGTCCGGGCGGCCCCTGGATCCTCGGCACCTGGGTCGGAGCCGTTCGGATGCATGGTGTCAAGAACGACGTCACGCGGTTCGATTTCGTGGAGCGGAACGACGGCATCGCGTGGACGCTGACCCGTGAGGCGGTCGTCGCCGGACGATCGCTGCGCTCGTGGGCGTCAGGTCGGGTCGTCTCGGTCACCGACGACCAGGTCGATCTCAGCGGCGCCTACGATCGTAGCGAGCCGCCGCAACTCGAGGGCACGGCCTTTGCCGGGACGTTGCGACGAAGCGGGGAGGGCCTGGTGGGGAACATCTTGGGCTCCCCGCAGCAAGTGTTCCCGATCAAGCTCCGTCGCGTCAAGCCCGCCGAGCGCCGATGATGGACGCCTACGAGGCCTTCCGTCGCGGGACGGGCCGATCGTAGAAGCGGCTTCCGCATTCCAGGCAACGATAGACGCGCCAGCCCACGAGGCGGGCCATGCGGTCCATGACGCGGTGCCGGGGCACGCGCTCTATGTCGTCAGAGAAGCACGTCGGGCAGATGTGGATGTGGGCGATATCCGACATGGCACGCGCCTCTTCCTGCAGGGACGTTGGACAGCGCCCCGCGGGCCCGGCCCCGCTCGGGGCTGTGGCCCGACGATTCTTCGCCGCCTCTTCGAGAAACTCCGCAGACTGCGAGCGAGCCAAGCGTAACACGTGAGCGGCACGATCGAACGCGACGCTGCCCAGGCCACCCTCGGTGACGGCGTGGACGGAGACGTGCTTCGGGGGGCGCCTCGACCGAGACGGAGGAGGCGAGAGGCGGCTCAGCGACCGGGCGGTGACGTGGGCGCCGGAAGCGCGCCCGGCCAGTCGGGATCGACGGTCAGGAACGCCGCGAGGCGTTCGATGAGGTGCTGGGAGAGTCCCGCGCGCATCAGGTCCGCCAGCTTCGCGTACGGACGGCGGGCGATGATCTGGAGAGCCTGACGCCGTTCGATCCCGGGTACGGCGCGCAACTCCGCCACCGTCGCGGAGTTGACGTCGACCTTCCCGGGCCGTCCCTCGGGCGCCATATGGAGACCAAGCAGCCAGAAGAGGACCTGCCCTGCCTCCGTGGGGCCGTCGGCGGTTGCCGAGGTGGCGCTGACGAACACGATCGAGAAGCTCAGGATGCCGACGGCGGCAAGGACTCGAACCCGAGTCAGCCGGTGGTTCATGGCGACCCTCTACCTCAAGGGTTCAGACCTTAGCGCGGTGGCCGATTCTGCCACCCCGGACGGCCGCTGTCCAGCCCGAGCTCCGAGCTGCTGGAACTCGGCGAAGAGCCGGTCGCCACCAGCATCTGACGCGCTGCGCGCGGACCTGCTGGAGTAAAGTTTCCGATCGGACGGTATGAGGGTGGCGTCGGACGCTCCTGCGGTGCTCTCGCCCGGAAAAATATTCCGGATCGCCTAGTCGGCGCGCCATGCTCCGTCGGCGCGCACTGTCGCTTCTCCATACCCGCCAGGATCTCAGCGAGCGCGATTTCCAAAGCGCGACCCGTCTCATCACGGTGGACGGGATCTGTTCGATGGCCATGGCGAGTCTGCAGGGCGGGCCCTTCCTCACCGCGTTCGCGCTGGGGATCGGCGCGACGAACTACGACATCGGCCTGCTGGCGGCCATCGGCTTCCTGGGTCAAGCCGTGCAGCTGCCGTCGCTGTTCCTGCTCCAGCTCTTCCCGTACCGGCGCGCAATCACGGTCGTCTCCGCGGTCACCTCGCGGCTGGCGTGGACGTTCATCATCCTCACGCCGGCGCTCTTCGTGGACCGCGGGGTCAGCTGGCTCCTGCTCTGGCTCTTCCTGTCCGCGGTCCTCACGTCGGCGGCGGCGCCGGCGTGGAACTCTCTGCTCCGCGACCTCGTGCCGGCCGGCCGGCTGGGGCGGGTGTTCTCGCTCCGGACGCTGCTCGGCAACCTCGTGGCGCTGCCGCTGACCATCGGCGGCGGGCTCTTCGTCGACTGGCTGCGCGAGCGACTGCCCGGGGCCGAGCTCTACGCGTACTCGCTGTTGTTTCTCGTCGGGCTTGGCTTCGGGCTGATCGGCGTCATCGCCATCGCGCGTCTTCCAGAGCCGACGCTGGCGGCGCCCGAGGGCGTTCGGCTGATCGAGCTGCTGGCCCAGCCGCTGCGGGACGTCAACTACCGCCGCTTCCTCGTCTTCGTGGGAGCCTGGAACTTCGCGGTGAACCTGGCGACACCGTTCTTTGCCGCCTACATGCTCCGCCGCCTGGGCCTCACCCTCGCCACGGTGACGGCCCTCACCGTGACCGCGCAAATCGCGAACCTGGCCTTCCTGCGCATCTGGGGCCGCCTGGCCGACCGCGTCTCGAACAAGGCCGTCATCGCCACCTGTGCGCCGTTCTACCTGCTCGCGTTCATCGCCTGGACCTTCACGGGCATGCCCAACCAGCACTGGCTGACGATCCCGATCCTGGTGGCGATCCATCTGGTGAGCGGCATGGCGACGGCGGGGATCGGGCTGCCGATCGGCAACATCGGCCTGAAGCTGGCGCCGCCCGGCTCCGCCCATGCGTACATCACGCTGGCGGGCCTCACCGGAGCCGTCAGCGGCACGTTCGCGCCGATGCTGGCCGGCGTGCTGGCCGACTTCTTCGCCGCGCGCCGGTTCGGGCTGCTCTTCACGTGGTCGGAGCCCAGCCGCGAGTACCAGTTCTACGCGCTGCGTCTGGAGGCGCTCGACTTCGTCTTCTTCGTCGCGGTGGCGGTCGGCGCGTACGCGCTGAGCTGGCTGGCCCGCGTGGTGGAGTCGGGCCAGATCACCGAACGGAGCGTGATCGACGAGGCGTTCGACGAGGTGGTCCTGCCGTTCCGCACGATGTCCACCGTCGAGGGGATCCGGCGGTTGACCTTCTTCCCGCTCTGGGCGCTGCAGCGGCTGCGCCGGGGCCGGGAACCCCTGTCCCCGACCGCGGTCGCCGACAAGGATCACCGGGAGTCGCCCTGACCACCCGCCGGCGCCGCGCATTCCTGTCCGCCAATCGAGACGGGATGTGGTAAGCAATCCGCAGCCGTGGCGTGCATGAGCGACCTTCCGACCGGTCGCCGAGAGAGGCGCGGGGGACAAGCTAATGTCGCGGATCGTCGAACCGATGGTGTCGAGTGAAGCGGGCCGGCGAAGCCCGCGTCCAGACGGGCGGGATCGGCTGGAAGTGGCGCCGATCGTCGTGGCGGTCGCGCTGCTGGTCGCCGGGTGCGCGAGCCTTCCAACCGGTCGGTTCGATGCGCTGGCCACCGCGGCCAAGGAGGTCGACGTCCGGGCGAGTGCGATGGACGCCGACATCGTCGGGCTGACGCAGCGCTTCATGATCTTCTCGCCGGCGTCGGGCCCGTACACCGTGAACAGCTTCGCCCCGGTCATCGACGTGGATGGCACGAAGTACGATTTCGACTTCGGCCCGCGCCTGGAGCCTCGGCAAGCCGCCCTCGAAGTCCTCGCCTCGTACGCGGAGGCGCTCGCGGCGTTCGCCCGCAAGGACTACCAGCACGACCTGGACAGGGCCACGCAGCGCCTGGGCGGCAGTGTCGAGCGGCTCGTGAGTCACGCCGGGGTGTCGGCCGAGGCCAAGCAGGGTGCCGGCATCCTGGCGACAGCCGTGAACGCGCTGGGACGGGCGTACATCGAGCACCTGCGCAAGGCAGCGCTGCGCAAGGCGATGGATAGCGCGGCGCCCGGCGTCCGGGCCATCGCCTCGTTCGTGAAGGAGATCAATGGTCAGGCCGCGCTGGCCGTCGGCGTCATGCGCGACGCCATGATCTCGAAGGCCAACCGCCTCACGGTGAGCGACGGAGTCGCGCGCCTGGCCCTCAACGAGCGGGTCGAAGGCGTGGTGGTCGAGAGCAAGGCGATCCTCGCGCAGCTGAAACAGGTCTCGACCGCGGTGGACGCCGTCCCCCCCGCCCACGACGAGATCCGCCGGGCGCTCGATCGCGACGACCGCCCGCCGCTCGACAAGCTCAAGTCGCTCGTGGCGGAAGTCCAGCGGCTGCAGAAGTTCTACTCCTCACTCAAATAGCGCAACGGCGAGACGGCGAAGGGGGCGGCAATGGCGGACCACGAACTGGCGGAGTGTCTGGCCGGGCTCGCATCCCGGGTGGACAACCTCATGCACCTGACGATCGGCGAGGAGAGCCGGACGCTGGAGGATCAGCAGGACCGGCTGGTCAAGCTCGCGCTCGTCGCGATCGCTCGGGACATGGACGCGACCAACAGAAAGTACCAGACCGCTGTCAGGCGGGTGCGAGCCGCGAGCGAGGCGATCGGCGACGCCGACGAGCGGATCCAGAACGTCGCCGCCGTCATCGGCCTCGTCGCCAAGGCCCTGGATGCCGCAGAGGGACTCCTGAAGAAGGCCGCGCTCGGCTGAGATGTGGCTGCGCCTCACCCGGCGCGAATTTATCGCCGCGCAGCCGCGAGCCGTTCCTGACCAGACCCACGGTCAGGAAGTGGCCGGCGCGAAGGGTCTGGCCGGGGGACAACGTCTTAAATGACGCGAGGTTGTGCGTGTGGTCCTCGCCTTGCTCATTTCCTCCAGCGTGGCAAAACCTGCACCCCGCACCGACGTGGTCTGTCAGGATTGGGAGGCGCTCACGCGCGCAATCCGGGAGCAGGAGATCGCCTACGAGTTCGACGGCCATCAGATTCATGTCTGGCTCGGACGTCCACAACTCGGTGATCATTGCACGTGTGGGGCGTGGAGGTGGGCGTGATCAAGGCCGATCGAGAGCGGCAGTCGGGGCAGATCGACGCGAAGTCGAAAGGAACGACAGCGATGGTCGCGAAGGGCGTCATCGTGTTGGTCGCGTTTCCCGTGCTCGCGCACGCGGTGTTTACGCTGACGTCCCTGGTGCTGGGGATGGTATTGCCGTCGCTGCTCCCGCTGGCCGGAAGCTGGTCGGATCTGGCCGCCAAGGCCGCGGTCGTGGCCACGTTCCTCGTCGCCCTGCGCGTGTCCTTCGGCGTGTGCCGACGGATGTGGCCGATCACCGTATAGCGAGCCGAGCACTCCCGAACACACCAACGCCGACCCCGAGCCCGGCTCGGCTCGAGGCCGGCGCGCTTCGTTCAGGCGGTTCTCGTTAACAGCGCCCCTTCTTGGCTTGGCCCGGCGGACACCAGCCGCCTTCCTGCGCCTCCATCTTCTTCGCGTGACCGGGCGGAATCTTGTAGTGCTTCACGGGCACTGCACGCACCGGCGTCGGCACGGCATCGAACGCCACGACCGTCCACGGCGCCCCGGGGCCCCTGGCGATGAACCAGCTCCCGTTGTGGAAGCTGTAGTAGCGGCCCTGGTAGACGAACAGGTTGAACGACGCGCTCGGTACGTGTTGCACCGGCGTGCCGGGCACGACGACCAGGGGTGGCGCAGCCAGCACCACGGGCGGCGCTGGGACCCTGATGTTCACTCCGACGTTGACGTCGACGGCTGCGGCGATGGTCGCCCCTGACGTCAGGATGAAGCCGGCCAGTGCGGCAACGAGGAGCCTCGACCTGTGCATGGAGTTCCTCCCGCGCCCGCTGGGTGCAGACAGGGTGCCACGGGGTCCTCGTCGGAGCCTGCGCTGGACCTCAACCCCGGCTCGAGCCGCGTGCCGACCCCACGTTCGGCGGGCTCGAGGGCGGGTAGCTGTCAGGCTCGTGACGGTAGGACCGTCGGCCGGCCCGCCTCGCTCCGTGTCGCCGACCTCGAACTCGTTGGGTGACCTGAGGGATCTCGCCGTCCGCGCCGCCGAGACCGTCGTACAATGAGCGCCGATCGTGTGACAGTGTCCGTTCGGGAACGTCTGCCGCTCGACATCGGGCCCCGGTCCCGGCCCTTCGAACACGGGGTTTGCGGGGCTCCTTCTGGGCGGCTCGTGGCTTGCTAGGAAGCGCCGCCTCTCTGACGGATCGGCACAGGAATGCCACGGACCGGCCCCGATCGGCCGGGGGGAAGGGTGCATGAAGCTCCGACTGCCCGCTGGGGTGTTCGCGAACGACATCGGCATCGACCTCGGCACCGCCAACACCCTGCTCTACGTGCGCGGCGAAGGGGTCGTCATCTCCGAGCCCTCCATCGTGGCCCTCGACCGGGGTCGGAACACCGTC
>JBKOZA010000116.1:0-3566 GCA_046725675.1 Candidatus Methylomirabilota bacterium | reverse complement strand
GCTTGCTGTGCGGCAGCTCACCCCGGGCGATGCGGTCGGTCCACTCGCCGTAGTACTTGAACGGGACGCCGCCCAGCACCTGCGTCAGCGGGTTCAACATGAACGGGGCGGCCTGGCCCGATTGCACGCGGCGGATCCACGCCCGTTCAGACGAGTCGAACTGGCCGAGCGCGGCCGGGATCGTCCGGGTGGAGAGCTGCCCTAGCTGATGGCAGCCGATGCAGGACCGGTTCTTCACCACGGTGAGCCAGTCGCTCTGGCTGATGTTCGCGGGAATGTTGCTCTTGCCGCCGAACTGGTCCGCGTCCGGGATCGTGAGCATCGAGTACCAGTAGATCGCCGGGTAGTACTGGGCGGCGGCGGTCGCGTTCGGTGCGGGCACCGCGCGGAGGTTCAGTGCCGTGCCGGGCTCGCCGTCCACCTTCGGTGAATCGACGAGACCGTAGCCCCGGACCCACACCTTGTACCTGGCCTTCGGAAGGTCGGGCACCGTGTAGCGGCCCTGGTCGTCCGTGACCACGATCCGGGCGAACCTGGTGGGAAGCTCCGTCGTCTCGGCGATCACCCACACGCCGGCCTCGGGCCCGCTCGGCCCGGTCACGACCCCGCCGATGTCGTCGCTGTCGATCGGCACCGCGACGCTCGCCGCGTGCTGGGCGCCGAGCTCCCGCACCGAGCCGGCCCCGATCGCGGCCATCGCCGCCGCCACCGCGACGAGATAGAGCGCGTGCGTCGTCCTCATGGCGCCACTCCTTGCGTCGGCCCCCCCACTGGTCGCGACCCGCGGCGACGGGATCATACCGCAAACACGCCGGAGTGGGCGGACGACCCTTGCCGACCGGGCTCGAGGTCGTGGGTCGCCGCTGCCTTGACACCCCCGTCGGCTTGGACATAGGATCAGCGCCTCGATCGGCAAGCAAGCCCACTCACGCAGGAGGCGCCATGCCCCGCACACTGACTTCACTCGCGACGGTTCTGGCCCTCCTCGTGGCGGTGGCCACCGCGTGGGCGGCTGGCGAACGCGACGTCACGATCGCGCAGGGCATCGACGCCGAGTTCCTCGACGTGCAGATGACGAACAACATCGTGACGCTCATCATCAACGGCGCGATCTACGACACGCTGCTCACGCGCGACAAGCAGCTGCAGATCGTGCCGCACCTGGCGACCTCGTACCGGCTCGTGAGCGACAAGGTCTGGGAGGTGAAGCTACGGCCGGGCGTGAAGTTCCACAACGGGGAGCCGTTCGACGCCACCGCGGTGAAGTTCTCGGCCGAGCGCATCCAGCGGCCGGATTTCAAGTCGCCCCAGAAGGGCTGGTTCGGCACGCTCGACCGGGTGGAGGTCGTCGACCCCGCCACCGTCCGCTTCCACACCAAGGTGCCCGATCCGGCGATGCCGGCGCGCATGACGCTGATGTATCAGATGGCGCCGAAGTACGTGGCGCAGGCCGGCGACGCTCAGGCGAACCTCAAGCCGGTGGGCACCGGCCCCTTCAAGTTCGTGGAGTGGCAGAAGAATGAGCGCATCGTGGTCGAGGCCAACGACGCGCACTGGACGGGCAAGCCGACCGTGCGGCGGGCGACGTGGCGGCCGATCCCCGAGCTGGGCGCGCGGATCGCGGCGCTCCAGACCGGGCAGGCCGACCTCATCGTCAACGTGCCGCCGGACCAGGTCCCGATGCTGCAGGCCAGCAAGAACGTCCGCATCGAGAAGGTGCCGAGCTGTCGGATCATCTCGTTCACCATCGCGCAGATCAAGGGCGGACCGCTGGCCGACAAGCGGGTGCGCCAGGCGCTCAACCACGCCGTCGACATGCAGGGCATCCTCGACGCCGTGCTGCTCGGCAACGGCAAGCGCCTGAACTCCTGGATGCCACCCAACGTGTGGGGCTACGACCCCAGCATTCCCGTCTACGAGTACAACCCGCAGAAGGCCAAGGAGCTACTGGCCGCCGCCGGCCAGAGCAACCTCACGCTGACGCTGCAGGCGCCCAACGGGCGCTGGGCGATGGACAAGGACATCGCCCAGGCCGTGGCCGGGCAGCTCACCGAGAACGGCATCAAGACCACCGTGAAGATCATCGGCGAGTGGGGCGCGTACGTGCGCACGATCCTCGACCACAAGACCGAGGACGTGGCGATGTCCGGCTGGTGCCTGCCGAGCCTGGAGCCCGACCACTGGGTCACGCCGAACCTCCACACCGGCGAGCCGGTGTCGCAGTACTCGAACCCCGAGGTCGACAAGCTCATGGAGCAGGCCCGGGCCGAGATGAACCAGGACAAGCGCAAGCAGCTCTACAGCCAGCTCCTCCGGGTGATCCGTGACGAGGCGCCGTACATCTTCGGGTACCAGCAGATGGATATCTACGGCGTCAACGCCCGGCTGAAGTGGACACCTCGCGGCGACGAGTCGATCCGGCTGACCGAGATCGGCTTCTAGTCCCGCGCCGCCGCCCGCGAGGCGCTGCCTGACGATGCCGGGCTACGTCGTGCGGCGCCTGCTGCAGAGCCTGGGCGTCCTGCTCGGCGTGTCGGTGATCGTCTTCGGGCTGCTGCACCTCACCGGCGATCCGACCCGCCTGCTGCTGCCGCTGGAGGCGCGCGAGGAGGACGTCCGGCAGCTCCGCGCGCTGCTCGGCCTCGACGACCCGCTGTGGATGCAGTACGCACGCTTCCTGGGTCGGGCTGTCCGCGGCGACTTCGGACTCTCGTTCAAGCATCAGCTGCCGGCGCTCACCCTCATCGTGCAGACGCTCCCGGCCACACTCGAGCTGACCGCCGCCGGCCTCGGCCTGGCACTGGTCGTGGCCGTGCCGGCCGGCATCCTGGCCGCGCTGAAGCGCAACTCCGTCCTCGACGCGCTCTGCTCGGTGGCCGTGTTGCTGGGCCAGGCGATGCCGGTGTACTGGCTGGGGCTGCTGCTGATCATGGTGTTCGCGGTGAAGCTCGGCTGGTTCCCGGCGGCCGGTCGCGACGGGCTCGCCTCGCTGGTGCTGCCGGCCATGGCGCTGGGGGCCTTCTCGATGGCACGGATCGCACGGATGGCGCGCTCGGGCATGCTCGAGGTGCTGGCCCAGGACTACGTGCGCACCGCGCGCGCCGCCGGAATCCGGGCCTTCCTGGTGACGTACAAGTACGCACTCAAGAACGCGGCCATCCCCCTCGTCACGATCGTCGGCCTGGAGTTCGGCATCCTCCTGGGCGGGGCGGTCATCACCGAGACCATCTTCGCGTGGCCCGGCGTGGGACGCCTGGCCGTGGATGCGATCTTCAGCCGCGACTACCCGCTCGTGCAGGCGATCGTCGCCGTGCTGGCCACGCTGTTCGTCGTGATCAACCTGGTGGTCGACCTCGTGTACACGTACCTCGACCCGCGGATCGTCTACACGCGGAGCGCGCGGTGAGCGTCGCCGCCGAGGCCGTGCTGCCCGCCGCCGCCCGCCCGCATCGGCGCGTCAGCTTTCGCGCCGTGTTCGGCCTCGGCGTCCTGCTCGTCATGGGTGGCTCGGCGATGCTCGCCCCGCAGCTCGCGCCCTGGGATCCAACCCGGCAGATGCTCCTGAA
>JBKOZA010000115.1:0-3455 GCA_046725675.1 Candidatus Methylomirabilota bacterium | reverse complement strand
TCGGTCTCCACGCCGGTCTCGGGATCTCGCGCGACGAGCAGGCCCGCGGTCAGGTAGCGGCCGGCATCGCCCGGGAAGTAGGTGGGGATGGGCAGGCGCGCCAGGTCCAGGTCGGGACCGGTGAGGACCTGCTGCCGGAACGGCGGGTCGCCAACGACGATCGGCTTGATCGGATCCTTGATGCGCCGCGCGTACTCCACGGCCAGCCTCGCCTCGTCCACGCCGAGGGCGAACGCCAGCGCGCGCCGGCTCGCGACCACGTTGCAGACGATGGGGATGTCCGATCCCCGGACCCGCTCCAGGAGCAGGATCGGAAAGCGCCGTCGCCGCTCGTACTCCAGCACGAGCGCCATGACGTCGAAGTCGGTCGACACCGGCTCGGTGACCCGGACGACCTCGCCCGGAAACGCCGCCTCGTAGGCGGCGACGAAGCTGCGGAGGTCCTGGCCCATGCGGCACCTCAGAAGTGGAAGTGGGCGCCCAGCCCGAAGTACTCGATCTTGTCCTTGTAGAACTGGCCGTTGGGCGAGTGGCCCCGGAAGTATTCGAGCAGGATCTGGAAGTTTCGCGAGGCGAGCACGCCGTCGATCTGGATGCCGGTCCGCAGCGAGAGGTCGGCCGACCAGCCGTTCTCCTCGCGGTGCTGAACGTCGGCGGCGAAGACCGGACGCCACCCCCGGTCGCGCGCCGGCCACGGGCTGATGAACTCCAGGCCGTACTGGACCGACCAGGGATCCAGGCTGGCGGGGTCGCGATGGAACAGGTAGCCACCGCCAGCGTAGACGCGGAACGGGTCGCCGAACTCGTAGGAGACCTTCAGGTCCACGCCCTCGACGCTCAGATTGACGCGCTCGGTCTTCGTGCGGAGGAGGAACTCGTCGCCGAGGTGGCTGGACTGGTGGAATAGCCGCAACATTGACGAGAAGCCCTCGTGCCGGAAGCTGGCGGGAATGGCTACGAAGTAGTCCGCGTTGACGAGATCCTGGGACTCGGCGTCGAGATCGAAGACCGAGAACACCCCGGCCTGGACGCCGAACTCCCAGGCGGTGGCGGCGCCCAGCTTCTGGCGCCACAGCGTGAAGGTCTCGCCGAAGGAGACCGCGGCGACGTCCTTGAGCTGCCGGTCGCCGAGGTAGCGCTGGAAGGAGGCCGCGAAGTGCGGCCACCGCGGATCGGCGATGAGCGGCCGGAAGAGCGTGCCGCCCGGCAGCCACTCGCCGCGCGACACCGGGCCCGCCACGATCTTCACCGTCGTCGCCCCCGGGATCTCCTGCAGCGCGGCCTGGACCTGATCCGGGTCGACGCCGCCCAGGTCGGTCGCGCTGACCGTGATCACTCCGCGGGCCACGCGCAGCGAGGGGGCGGTCAGGTTGAAGCGACTCCTGAGGATGGCGGCGGCGTATCCCTCCAGCCAGGCATCCGCGGGCGGCGCGGCATCCGCGGCGGCTACCACCACCAGGCACGCGAGCAGCGCCGGGACGAGCGCGCGGCGCCGCATGGCTCACGCCACCGTCGCGAAGAAGCGCGCCGGCGCGCCTTCGGTGCCCGCGATCTTGTAGAAGGGCGCCGCGAAGTCCACGCGTCGGGCGGGCAGCGCGCCGAGGTTGGTGAGCCCCTCCATGATGACGACGCCGGCGCCCAGGATGACACGGTGCATCGGGAAGTCCTCCGACGAGAAATCGGGCAGGCGTGCACAGTATTCCTCGAAGAAGTCGAAGCCGATGTTCTTGGGGCCCTTGGCCACCAGCCACTCGGCTGTGGCCGGCGGAAAGTGCGGCGACTGCGTGAAGTAGTCGGGCCACCGGCCGTACATCGCGTCGGTCCAGCCGGTCCGCAGCAGCACGATGTCGCCCGGCTTCACGCCGTCGGCGCCACCGCGGCGGAGATCGTCGATGGTGATCGCGTGATTGGCCCCGACGAACGACAAGTCCACGACGATCGCCTCGCCCATGACCTGGTCCAGCCGGATCTCCGCCGTGGTGATGCCGTCCTTGAAGACGTGCAGCGGCGAGTCGATGTGAGCGCCCGTGTGCAGGCTCTGACGCACGCTCGACACCTGCCAGAAGCCGGGGCCGCGCCGGTGCGGTGTGACTTCCAGGCGCATGTTGGTGGACGGCGGGCTCAGGGTCGTATCGTCGACGGTGACCGAGAGGTCGATGTAGCGCTTCATGCGGTGGGCTCACTCCTCGCGCGCGCGGCGGGTCGTCCGGGCGCGCGCGACCATCCGACCGATGATGGCCGCCAGCTCGTCGGGCTCGACCGGCTTGGCGACGTAGGCGTCGAAGCCGGCCGACAGGACCCTGATGCGCTCGTTGACGCCGCCGTAGGCGGTCACGGCGATGGCGGGGATGCGATCGCCGTGTGGCACGTCGCCGCCGCGGAGCCGGCGGATGAACGCGTAGCCGTTCTCCTCGGGCATCTCGATATCGGAGACGATCACGTCGGGCTCCCACGCCCGGAGCAGGTCGAGGGCTTCCCGCACCGAGCGGGCGGCCCGCACCTCGCCGCCGGCCTGCCGAAGGACGGTCGCGAAGAGGTCGAGGGCGTCGGTGTCGTCGTCGAGGATGAGCAGCGTGATCCCCCCCAGCGAGGTCACGGGCTTCACCCCGTGGACGGCGGCCGGGCCACGCTCCGCTGTCTCGGCGTGCAGCATCAGGGGCAACCTGACGGTGAAGGTCGCCCCCTGCTCGAGCCCGGGGCTGACCGCGTGCACCGAGCCGCCGTGCAGCTCGACCAGGTTCTTGACCAGCGCCAGCCCGATGCCGAGCCCGCCGTGGGCGCGCTGACTGGAGCTGTCGGCCTGGCGGAAGCGGTCGAAAACGTATGGCAGCACGTCCCCGGCGATGCCCTTGCCGGTATCGGTCACGACGATCTCGACGTGCGAGTCCACGCGGGCCAGGCGGATCTGCACGCGTCCGCCCCGGGGCGTGAACTTCACCGCGTTGGACAGGAGATTCCACACTACCTGCTGCAGCCGGTCGGGATCACCGGACACCGGCCCCGCCCGTGGATCGAGCACGGGCTGCAGGCGGATCGCCTTGGCCTCGGCCGCCGGCCGCAGCGCGTCCACGGCGGCCTCGATCACCGCGGCCGGCGACACCGCCTTGACGTCGAGCCGGAGCTTGCCGGTGATGATGCGGGAGACGTCGAGCAGGTCCTCGATGAGCTGCATCTGGGCGTGGGCGTTGCGCTCGATGACATCGACCGCGCGCTTGGCGGTGGCCTCGTCGAGGCTGCTGGCCTTGAGCATGCGCGCCCAGCCGAGGACCGCGTTGAGCGGTGTGCGCAGCTCGTGCGACAGCGTCGCCAGGAACTCGTCCTTCAGCGTGTTGGCTGCCTCCGCTTCCGCCCGGGCGGCCTTTTCGCTCTCGTACAGTCGGGCGTTGTCGATCGCGGTGGCGATCTGCGGGGCCAGGCCCAGCACCAGCGCCTCTTCGCGCTCGGTGAAGACGCCC
>JBKOZA010000114.1:0-2510 GCA_046725675.1 Candidatus Methylomirabilota bacterium | reverse complement strand
AGCGGGCGGGGACCGATGACGGAGGAGCAGCGCCGCCGGCGACCGCCGTCCGTCCACCCGGTCTTCCTGACCCACCCGATCACCGAGCGCCGCGTCCTCTACTGCAATCCCGGCTACGCGATCCGCATCAACGAGCTCGATGAGTCGGAGAGCGACCGGATGCTGGAGACGCTGTTCGCCCACCAACTGCAGCCGAAGTACCAGTACACGCATCGCTGGACCGAAGGCGACGTGCTGGTGTGGGACCACATCGGTACCCTGCACAGGGCCATCGCCGACTACGGCCCCGACGAGTACCGGCTGATGAAGCGGTGTCAGGTGATGGCGAACAAGATCTTCGACCCGGCCTTCCTGCACCAGTACATCTAGGGGTCACCGGTGTCGAAGGTCTGGTTCCAGGTTCTGCGGACGCTGCGCAGGAGCGACGGATAGACGATCAACTTGCGGAACGGGTCGATGAGGGCCATGTACACCGGCGTCAAGCGGCCGACGCGGCGCACGTACACGCCGAAATAGAAGCGGTAGGCGGTTGCCGTTTCGACGAGGGCGCTCAGCGCGGCGGCGTGGGCGGTACGGTTGGTCAGCTCGAGGAGCTGCTCGTTCTCGAAGCGGTACACCATTCGGAAGGGGCCCTCGCGCGTGCCGGCCGGCAGCAGGGACTTCGAGCGATCGGCGGCCGTCAGACGGGCTGCGAAGGTCTCCCTCACCGAGGCGCCCGGCTCGCGATCCCAACCGAGGAGCCGGCCGACGAAGAGACGGATGTTCAGCAGGGCGCGGACGACCGGCGAAGGGGTGAACGGACTCGCGCCGGCGGCCCGCAAGAACTCAGCCAGCGTGATGCCGGAGCGCCTCCGTGGCAAATCGACGGCCCACACGTCGTGGAGCGGCACGCCGGCCAGAAAGTCATGAACCCGCAGGGGCAGCCGTTCGAACTCGTGGGTCGAGATCTGTGGCATCAGGCTTTCCAGGCGAGCCGCCCCACCAGCGGGCGAGCGCCGCGATGAGGTAGTCGCGGTTGAGGCGCGCGATGACGCCGAGGTCGATGTGCGTGGGGCACGCGGACTGGCACTCGCCGTGGAGCGTACAACCGCCGAAGCCCTCGCGGTCGGCGGCGGCGACCAGGGTGGAAACGCGACGGGCGCGCTCCGGCTGGCCCTGCGGCAGCGCCCCGAGGTGCGCGAGCTTGGCGCCGACGAAGAGGGAGGCGGAGCCGTTGGGGCAGGCGGCGACGCAGGCGCCACAGCCGATACATGCGGCGGCATCCAGCGCGCGCTCGGCGGCGACGCGCGCGACGGGCAAGGCGTCGGCGTCGGGCGCGCCGCCGGTCCGGACCGAGACGTAGCCACCGGCCTGCACGACGCGATCGAGCGCGGAACGATCGACCACCAGGTCGCGCACGACCGGGAAGACGCCGGTGCAGAACGGTTCGAGCGTGATCGTCGCGCCGTCACGGAACGCGCGCAGCGGGAGCAGGCACGTCGTCGTCCCCGGCACCGGTCCGTGCGGGCGGCCGTCGACCACGATGCCGCACGCCCCGCAGATCCCCTCCCGGCAGTCGCTGTCGAAGGCCACCGGAGGCTCGCCGCGCTCCACCAGCCACTCGTTGAGGTCGTCGAGCGCTTCGAGCAGCGTGGTGTCGGCGGGCAGGTCCCCCAGCTCGTAGCGGCGGAAGTCGCCGGCGTCGGCGGAGTCGCGCTGGCGCCAGATGCGGAGCGCGAGCTTCATCGATACGATCGCTCGCGCAGCGCCATCTCGAAGAGGAGCGTCTCGACGAGGCGCCGGGGGCTGTGTCCGGGCGCGGCCGGCGTCCACACGGCCACGTGGGCGAAGGCCTCGTCGTCGCGGCGCGCCTCACCCTCCGGGGTCTGGTGCTCGACGCGGAAGTGGCAACCGCACGACTCCTCGCGGGCGAGAGCGTCGCGGCACATCAGCTCGCCTAGCTCCAGGAAATCGGCCACGCGGCCAGCGCGCTCGAGCTCCTGGTTCAGCTCGCCAGGGCCGCCGGGCACGGTCACGTCCGCCCAGAACGCCTCGCGCAGCGCCGCGACCTCGTCGATCGCCTTGGCCAGTCCGTCGCGGCTGCGCTCCAGCCCGCAGGCGTCCCCTAGCACCCGGCCGAGCGCGCGATGGAAGTCGCCCGCGGTGCGCCGCCCGGAGAGCGCGAGCAGGGTCTCGATGCGCGCCCGCACGTCGGCCCGCGCGGCCCTCGCCTCCGCGCCGTCCTCGCTCACCGGGGCGAGTGGTGCGCCCGCCAGGTAACCGGCCAGCGTGCAGGGGAGGACGAAGTAGCCGTCGGCGAGCCCCTGCATGAGCGCGCTGGCGCCGAGACGGTTGGCGCCCTGGTCGGAGAAGTTGGCCTCGCCGATCGCGAACAGCCCAGGGATCGTGCTCATCAGGTCGTAGTCCACCCACAGCCCGCCCATCGTGTAGTGCGCGGCCGGCGCGACGCGCATGGGGACGTGCAACGGGTCGTCGCCGGTGATGTGCCGGTAGAGCTCGAAGAGGTTGCC
>JBKOZA010000113.1:0-4633 GCA_046725675.1 Candidatus Methylomirabilota bacterium | reverse complement strand
CCGGGCCGGTCGGGCACGCGCAGCAGGGAGATCTTGGCCTGGCTGCGATCGTGGGTGATGCCAGTGACGACGACGTCTTCCATCCCGCGCTCCTCCCGAGTGACGATGGTGCCGGGGTCGCGCTTGAACGTCGAGCGCACGTGGACCGTGACCCCGTACTTCTTGGCGAACTGCACCGAGCGCGTTTGCAAGACCCGGGCGCCCAGGCTGGCCATCTCGAGCATCTCGTCGTAGGCCACGCGCGGCAGCTTGCGGGCGTCGGGCACGATGTTGGGGTCGGCGGTGTAGACGCCGTCGACGTCGGTGTAGATCTCGCAGATGTCGGCCTTGAGGGCGGCGGCCAGCGCCACCGCGGTGAGATCGGAGCCGCCGCGGCCCAGCGTGGTGATCTCCTCGGCGTCGCTCGTCCCCTGGAAGCCGGCGACCACGGCGACGGCGCCGGTGTCGAGCGCGGCCTGCACCCGCTCGGCGGTGATGCGGGCGATGCGCGCCTGGGTGTGGCTCCGGTCGGTCCGCAGGCCGGCCTGGCCACCGGTGAAGGAACGCGCCTTGAAGCCGAGGGCGTGCAACGCGAGGGTGAGCAGGGCGATCGTCACCTGCTCGCCGGTGGCCAGCAGCATGTCCATCTCGCGCAGATCGGGGGCGTCGGTGATCTGGCGGGCGAGGCCGAGGAGGCCGTCGGTGGTCTTGCCCATGGCGGAGACGACGACGACCATCTGATGCCCGGGTGCGCTCTCGGCCACGCGGCGGGCGACGTTCTTGATCTTCTCGGCGTCGGCGACCGACGACCCACCGTATTTCTGGACGATGAGCGCCATAACCCACGCATCCTATCAGCGGCGCCCCGGGGCCGGCAAGATGGCCGGCCGCCGTGGACTCAGCGGCGCGCGTGGCGGCGGCCGAGCTTCTTTCGGAGTCACATGTCGCCGACGTAGAGGGGATGGCGCACGAGCGAGGAGGAGCCGATCGTGTTACGTCGCGGCCTTCTGGGCGCGCGTGTCGCGGCCCAGGCCCGAGAAGCTGGCCACGACCAGCGGCAGCAGCATCAGCGGCAACCAGCTCCGACGACGGAAGAGCGCCTCGCCGGTGGCGCTGAAACGGTCTCGGCGAGCCTCACGCCAGGGGCTCCAGCGGCCGCCCCCGTGTGGCCTCACCGAGGGTGACGTGCTCGCGGACGAGGAAGAACCAGCCGAGCAGGGTGATCGGCACGAACTGGCTCGCGTGGTACAGGAGCGCGTAACCCAGGGCCGTGGCCTGGCTCACGCCGAACATCGACAGGGCCAGCACGGCGGCCGCGTGCCAGACCCCTATGTAGCCGGGCGCCGACGGGATGCTGATGCCGAAGCCGACGAAGGTCAGCACCGTCCAGCCGGCCAGCGGGGGCAGATCGAGGTGCACCGCGCGCAGCAGCGCCCAGGCGCCGAAGGCCGGCAGCAGCCACGCCAACGCGGTCCACGACAGCAGCGGCACGATGTGCGCGCGCGTTCGCACCCCCTCGAGCCCACGCTCCACGGTGTCGAACGCGCGCAGAGCCTGGACCTCGGCCCGGGGCCAGCGGTGGCTGAGGCGCGTGAGCAGCCGGCGCGCGGGCGCGGGCGCCGCCGCGACCGATAGCAGCGCCACGGCCACGATGGCGTCGACCCCCAGCACGACGAAGGCCGCGTACTGCAGGGCCGGCGGAACCGCGATGAACAGCACGAGCACGGCGAGGATCAGAACGAGCGTGAGACTGTCGAGGACCCGCTCGACGATCAGCGTGGCGCCGGCCAGCCACAGGCCGCTGCCGAGCGAGCTCCCGGGCCGCGTCGTCAGACGGCGGGCGGCCAGGTAGACGCGCACCAGCTCGCCGGCTCGCAGGGGCAGGACGTTGTTGGCCATGTAGCCGATCATGTTCGCCGCGACCAGCCCCGGCGGCTTCGAGCCCGGCGGAAACAGATAGCTCCACCGGATGGCCCGGGCCCAGATCCCGACCGGTCCCACGACCACCGCCGGGACCACCCACGGCCAGCGCGTCGCCGCCAGCTGGCGGGCCAGCTCGTGGAGATCCACGCTGCGCAGGAGGTAGGCGAACAGGGCGACGCTGATCGCGATGCTGACGACGACGCGCAGCGCCTTCAGGCGGGGCCGCCCTCCACCCGGATCATCGTCGTGGCGGCGGCGACGTCGGGGAGGCCGTCGATGGCGGCCAGCGCGGCGCGCATGTCGCGCTCGCGGGCCTCGTGCGTGAGCATGACGACCGGGACGGCCTCGCGCGTGCCTCGGCCCTTCTGGATCACGTTGGCGATGGAGATGTCGTTGTCGCCCAGGATGCCGGCCACGCGGGAGAGCACGCCAGGACGGTCGTGCGCCATCACCCTGAGGTAGTAGCAGCAGCGGATGGCCTCCATCGGCGTCAGCGACAGCGGCTGGGGGCCGACCGAGGGCAGGTCGAGCGCCAGCGAGGGGATGCCGTGGGCGACGCGACGGGCGATCTCCACCACGTCCGACCAGACCGCCGACGCCGTCGGCATCTGGCCGGCGCCCCGGCCGTAGAACATCAGGTCGCCGACGGCGTCCCCGGTCAGGAAAATCGCATTGAAGACCCCGGCGACGGCGGCCAGCGGCGAGGCGGCCGGGATCATCGTGGGGTGCACGCGCACCTCGACGCTGCCGCCACCGGTGGACTCGGCGGCCTTGGCAATCGCCAGCAGCTTGATGCGGTAGCCCAGCTCGCGCGCGTAGTCGATGTCCGGGGCGGTGATACGGGTGATGCCCTCGGTGTGGATGTGCTTGAGGTCGATGAAGGTTCGAAAGGCCAGCGACGTCAGCACCTGCAGCTTGTGGGCGGAGTCCATGCCCTCCACGTCGAGGGTGGGATCGGCCTCGGCGTAACCGTGCGCCTGGGCTTCCTTGAGGACCAGCGAGAAGTCGAGCCCCTCGTCGGTCATCTTGGACAGGATGTAATTGCAGGTGCCGTTCACGATTCCGGCCAGCGACAGCACGCGATTGGCGACGAGGCCGTCCTTCACCGCGCGGATCAGCGGGATGCCGCCGGCCACCGCCGCCTCGAACGCCAGCGCGACGCCGCGACGGCGGGCCTCGTCGTACAGCTCGGCACCGTGATGGGCGAGCAGCGCCTTGTTGGCGGTCACCACGTGCTTGCCACCGGCGAGGGCGCGCAGGATGAACGTGCGGGCGGGCTCCAGGCCGCCGACCAGCTCGACGACGAGGTGAATGGACGGATCGTCCAGCACGCGCCCGGCGTCGCCCACCATCGGCAGCGCGCGCAGGTCCAGGCCCTCGCGCGGGCGCGCGAGATCGGTGTCGGCGATCGCGGCCAGAGTCAGGCGGGCGCCGGCGCGCTCCTGCAGCATCGCGCGGCGCCCCTCGAGGATCTTCACCACGCCGGCCCCGACGGTGCCGAGGCCGAGCAGGCCGATCCGGACGTCGCTCACCGTGGGCACGCCGCGGCGCTCAGCGGCCCAGGCGCTTGAGCCCGCGCAACGCCTGGCGGATCCGCTGCTCGTTCTCGACCAGCGCGAATCGCACGTAGCCCTCGCCGTACTCGCCGAACCCGATGCCGGGCGACACCGCCACCCCGGCCTCCTGGATCAGCAGCTTGGAGAACTCCAGCGAGCCCAGCCGGCGGAACGCCTCCGGGATCGGCGCCCACACGAACATCGTGCCCTTGGGCTTGGGCACGCTCCAGCCCAGCTTGTTCAGGCCGTCGACGAGGACGTCGCGCCGCTTGCGATGGACCTCGACGATCTCGGCGACGCACTTCTGGTCCTTCTCCAGCGCCACGATGCCCGCGATCTGGATCGGCTGGAACGCGCCGTAGTCGAGGTAGGACTTGATGCGGGCCAGGGCGTTGACCATTCCCGCGTTGCCGCACACGAACCCCAGTCGCCAGCCGGCCATGTTGTACGACTTCGAGGTCGAGAAGATCTCGACGCCCACGTCCTTGGCGCCCGGCACCTCCAGGAACGAGGGCGGCCGGTAGCCGTCGAACGTGAAGTCGGCGTAGGCGAAGTCGTGCACGACCATCAGCCGGTGCTCGCGCGCGAACTGCACGACCTTCACGAAGAAGTCGCGCTCGACGCACATGGTGGTCGGATTGTGCGGGAACGACAGGATCAGCAGCTTGGCCTTCGGCCAGGCGAGCTTCGCCGTCTCCTGGAGGCGTTCGAAGAAGTCGCCGTCGGGGGTCAGCGGGACCGAGCGCAAATCACCGTCCGCGATGACCACGGAGTACGAGTGGATCGGGTACGTGGGGTTGGGCACCAGCGCCCCGTCGCCGGGCTGCAGGACCGCCAGCGCCAGGTGCGCCATGCCCTCCTTGGCGCCGATGGTGGCGATGACCTCCGAGTTCGGGTCCAGCTCGACGTGGTAGCGGTCGCGATACCACTTCGCCATCGCCACCCGGAGCCGGGTGATGCCGCGCGACGCCGAGTACCGGTGGTTGCGTGGGTTGCGCGCGGCCTCGACCAGCTTGTCGACGATGTGCTTGGGCGTCGGCATGTCCGGGTTGCCCATGCCGAGGTCGATCACGTCTTCGCCCCGGGCGCGCGCCTTCGTCTTCAGGTCGTTCACGATGGCGAAGACGTACGGGGGCAGGCGCTTGATCCGGTAGAACTCCTCCATTCCCTCCTCC
>JBKOZA010000112.1:0-3790 GCA_046725675.1 Candidatus Methylomirabilota bacterium | reverse complement strand
CTGCTGCGTCTGGGCGCGCGCCAGCCCACCCGGTTCCTGTACGACTTTCACTTCTTCCACGATCCCGGGCATCCCACGATCCGCGCGCTGCGGGCCGAGCTGATCCAGCAGCTCGACGCGCGACCGCCGGCGCTCTACGTCGTCTTCGAGCGCGGCTGGCCCACCGGAGGCTACGAGCGCGTCGACACCTTCCCCGAGCTGGCCGCGCGCCTGGCGGAGTACGATCTGGTGCAAGTCGGGTCGGAGTACCGAATCCATGCACAGCGCCACCGTTAAGCGGATCATTCGCGCCTACGACGACCCCGTCGTGCGCGCCTACTGCTGGGCGCGCTTCGGCATCCTGCGCCAGCGGTTCCTCGACGAGATCGGCCAGTACCTCCCGGAGACGGGGCCGGTGCTCGACATCGGCTGCGGCTTCGGCCTGTTCTCGCTCTACTACGCGGCGACCGCGCCGCGGCGGCTGCTGCGCGGCCTGGATCTGAACCCCCGCCGCGTCGCCCAAGCCCGCCGGGCCGCCGCGCGCCTGGGGCTCGACAACGTCGCCTACGAGACCGGCGACGCCCGCGACTTCAAAGGTGATGGCGAGGTCGCCGCGGCCTACATGCTCGACATCGTCCATCACGTGCCTCGGGCCAGCGTGCCGCCGCTGCTGCGCGCGCTGCGCCGCTGCCTGCCGCCGGGGGGGCGCCTGCTGGTCAAGGACGTGGATACCCGGCCGGCGCCCAAGCGCTGGTTCACCTGGCTGCTCGACCGCGCGATGGCCCCCGCCACGCCCGCGCACTACTGGAGCGCCGACGCGCTGAGCGCGGCGCTCACGGAAGCCGGCTTCCTCGTCCACCGCCACCTCATGGTGGACCTGCTGCCCTATCCTCACGTGCTCTACGTGTGCGAGGCGCGCCGGTGACCCGGGTGCCGCTGCTGGTGGCCGAGTCGCTCACCGCCGGGTACGGCCGGATGGACATCCTGCACGACGTCTCGCTCACGGTCGACGTGCACGAGATCGTCAGCATCATCGGACCCAACGGCGCCGGCAAGTCGACCGCCTTCAAGACGATCGTCGGCTTCCTGCGGCCGCGGACGGGACGCGTGATGTTCAACGGCGAGGCCATCACCGGCCTGCGGCCCGATCTCGTCCTGCGACGAGGGCTGGCCTACGTGCCCCAGGGACGGATCGTGTTCCCGCAAATGACCGTGCTGGAGAACCTCGAGATGGGCGCCTACATCGAGCGGGACCCGGCGCGGGTGGCGGCCGCCCTGGATCAGGTGTATGCGCTGTTTCCGATCCTGGCCGAGCGGCGCAAGCAGAGCGCCGGGACCATGTCGGGCGGCGAGCAGCAGATGGTCGCCATCGCCCGGGCGCTGATGACCAGGCCCCAGCTCATCCTGCTCGACGAGCCCTCGCTGGGGCTGTCGCCGAAGTTCGTCACGCTGATCTTCGAGAAGCTGCTCGACATGCGCCAGGCCGGCTACACGCTGATGCTCGTCGAGCAGAACGCCACCCGGGCGCTCGGCATCGCCGACCGCGGCTACGTCCTCGAGCTCGGCCGCAATCGGTTCGAGGGCCCTGGCCGGCAGCTGCTCGCCGACCCGGAGGTCAAGCGGCTCTACCTGGGGGGCTGAGGTCGTTAAGCGCGCCGGCCCGGCCGGCGCTATAGTGCTGGCCATGACTCCTTCCCCGGGCCGGACGGCAGGCCATCGCCGTCACCACCCGGAACGGGTGCTCGCCTCGGTCGCCTTACTCGCCGCGCTCGTGGTGCTCGTGCAGCTCCCGGGTCCGGGCAACTGCCTGAAACGGTTCACCGCGGCATCGAACTCCGTCGCCGATACGGGATCCGATCCGCGCTCCGTCGATTCGCCCGGCGACGCGGGGACCGTCCCGGCCGTCGGGATCGAGACGCCCGCGACCGACCGCACCTGGCTCGTCACCGACGTCGCCTCGCCGTCCCGGCTCAACCCCGTCGTCGACGCCGGGACAACTCGAGCGCCACCGCCCGCCTGATCGCTCCGCGCGTCGACCATCGTGCATCGCGGGCGGGGTCTGTCCGGCGCCGGCGGTGCCAACGCTCACTTCCAGGAGAAAGGGTGCGTCCATGCGACGCTTCATCGTGACCATCGTGGTCGGGCTGGCCATGGGGTTCGTGGCGGGGCCCGCGCTGGCCTCGCAGTGCCCGACGCTGATCAAGAAGATCGAGGACGAGGTCGCCATCCGCTTCGACCCGGCGGCGGCCGAGGCCCGGGCCAAGGCGGCCGAGGCTGCCGAGCTGCACGCCCAGGGCAAGCACGCGGAGTCGGAGAAGGCCGCGAAGGAAGGCTTGAAGCTGCTCGGGATGTAGTCGTCGCTCAGCGCCGCGCGCGGGCGGTGAGCCAGTCGGCGATCCGCTCGCGCGCGCCGCGCACGTCGGCTGGCAGGCGATGCCGCCACTTGGTGGCGAAGCGCGCCAGGGCGGCCCGACGATGGGACAGGTCTTCAGCCGTCGGGACCGGGGCGGCCTCGCCGGTCCGGGTGCCACCACCACGGTGGACGAAGGACGCGTTCACGACCAGGCAGTGGTGGCCGGCTTCGCGCACCGCGAAGGACAGGTCGCGGTCGTAGCCGTGGAAGAAGCCGTACCCCTCGTCGAAGCCCCCGACGGCGTCGAAGACCGAGCGCCGCAGCGCCAGGCAGACGCCGTCCACCGCCGCCACCTGGCTGACCTCGCCGCGCAGGGTCGAGCTGCCCTCCAGCGCGTGCACGATGGTGCGACCGACGTAGCGCCCGTCCCGGCGGAGGCGGCGAGCCCCGTAGAGACCCGCCAGCCCCACCCTCGGCTCCTCCAGCGCCGTCCGCAGCCGGGCCAACCACCGTACGTCGCGCATCTCGGTGTCGTTGTGCAGGAAGCACAGGATGTCGCCGCCGGCCAGCGACGCGCCCTGGTTGAGCGCCCGGATGAGGCCGACGTTCTCGGCGTTGCGGTGGTAGCGCCGGGCCACCGGCAGCGCGGCCGTGGCGAAGAACCCGGCGGTGCCGTCGGTGGACGCGTTGTCGATCACGCACAGCTCGAAGGGCTCGCTGGTACCGCGCAGGCTGTCCAAGCACGCGCGCGTGAGCGCGAGCTGGTTGTACACGGGGATGACGACGCTGATCACCGCTCCGACGGCACTCTAGCACGGAGCGTGTTTTGACAGGGTGGGGCCACCGCCCGAGAATGCCCAATTCTCTCTCCCGGCCGCCGTCCTGATCGTGCGGCACATGGGTCCGCGTCACCGGAAGCATGCTGGCCAATCTGCTGGCCCGGCAGTGCCGCTTGCGGGTGAAGCAGGCTGCGAACGGGGAGCCCGTCCGGGCTGGCACTGTCTACATCGCCCAGCCCGATGCCCACCTCCTGGTCCGCGACGGCCACCTGGTTCTCACATCCGCACGATCTCGTCAGTCACGATCTGTCAATCATGATCTTCGGAGGACAGCCGACGGATCTTCTGGACTGCTCCGCCCGGGTATTCACGTTCGGTGCCGGCGACTCTCGCGGAGTAGGGGGGTGGTGGAGCTGAGGGGATTCGAACCCCTGACCCCAAGACTGCCAGCCTTGTGCTCTCCCAACTGAGCTACAGCCCCACGGAGCGATCACCTTACCGGCCGGCAACGGGCCTTGTCAAGAAAGGGGTGGTGAAGTTGGTACCGGGGGCGGGATTTGAACCCGCACGCCCTTGCGGGCACGGCGTTTTGAGCGCCGCGAGTCTCCCATTTCTCCACCCCGGCCCAGACACTCCCTCGGTGCCGAACCCGGCGCGCCGATATTGTACAGCCATCCGA
>JBKOZA010000111.1:0-9530 GCA_046725675.1 Candidatus Methylomirabilota bacterium | reverse complement strand
AAGCCCCAGCAGCGTGTCCACCATTGCCAGGACTCCCGGGTGTCGAGCCAGCGCAGCGGCGCGCCACTGGTGCCCGAGGTCTGGTGGACGCGCACGTAGCGCTCGATCGGATAGGTCAGATTCGTGCCGAACAGCGGCGATCCGGCCTGGTCGGCGACCAGCTCGTTCTTGGTCGTCAGCGGCAGCCGCCGGACGTCGTCCCAGTCGCGCAGGTCGTCGACCGAGACAAAGCCCGCCGCCCGCCATTTCGACGTCCAGAACGGGTTGACGCCGAGCACCGTGGCGACGAGGGTGCGAAGTCGGTCGAGCTGGTGCGCCCGGCGCCGCTCCTCGTCCAGCGTCTCCAGCCGGCGGTCGTACACGCGCTCAGCCCCGCAGGCGGAAGCGCTGGATCTTTCCGGTGGCCGTCTTCGGCAGATCGGGCACGAACTCGATCCAGCGTGGGTATTTGTAGGGGGCGATCTTGTCCTTGACGAATCCCTTCAGCTCGTCGGCCAGGCCGGGGCCGGCGGCGCCGGGCTCCTTGAGCACGACGAAGGCCTTGGGCTTCACGAGCCGGTCGGTGTCCTCGTGCCCGACCACGGCGGCCTCCAGCACGGCGGGATGGCGCACGAGCGTCACCTCGACCTCGATCGGCGACACCCAGATGCCGCCGACTTTCAGCATGTCGTCGGCGCGGCCGGCGTACCAGAAGTAGCCGTCCTCGTCCTGGTGGTACTTGTCGCCGGTCTGGATCCAGTCCCCGAAGAGCGTCTCCTTGGTCTTCTCGTGCTTGTTCCAGTAGTAGGCCATCGTGGAGTCGCCCTTGACGCGCAGGTTGCCGATCTCGCCGCGCGGCACCAGCCGACCCTCGTCGTCCACGAGCACGGCCTGGTAGCCGGGCACCGCCTGCCCCGTGGAGCCGGGCCTCGCCGCCCCCGGCCGGTTGGAGAGGAAGATGTGCAGGATCTCGGTGGTGCCGATGCCGTCGAGGATCTCGACGCCGAAGCGCTCGCCCCAGCGCTTGAAGATCTCGTCGGGTAGCGCCTCGCCCGCCGACACGCACAGCCGCAAGGACGACAGGTCGTAGCGAGTGTCGGCGTCCTTCAGCGCCAGCATGGCGGCGTAGAGGGTGGGGACGCCAAAGAACAGCGTGGGCCGCTGGCGCGTGAGGATCTCGAACACGCTCTCCGGCGTGGGCCGGTGCGGATAGAGCACGCTCTGCGCCCCCACGCCCATCGGAAAGTAACCGGCGTTGCCCAGCCCGTAGGCGAAGAAGAGCTTGGCCACCGAGTAGACGCGGTCGCTCTCGCGGATGCCGAGCACCTGTCGGGCGTAGGTCTCCTGACAGACGACCATGTCGTGGTGCAGGTGCACAGCTCCCTTGGGGAACCCGGTCGATCCAGACGAGTACAGCCAGAAGGCGGCCTCGTCTCGTGAGGTCGACGCCGGCTCCAGCCGCGACGACGCCTTCTCGAGCTGCCGCTCCCACGACAGGTACGAGCCGGCGGAGCCGCCGGCGACGAGGACGTGACGCAGATGAGGCGACTGGCCGAGCGCCGGACCGACTTCTCCCAGAAGCGACGCCGAGACGACAGCGGCCTTGGCCCGGCTGTCGCGCAGGAAATAGACGTAATCGGCGGTCCGCATGAGCGTGTTGGTCGGGATGGGGACGGCGCCGATCTTGATGGCGCCCCAGAACGCCCCCAAGAACTCCGGGGCGTCCAGACAGCACATCCACACCCGGTCCTCCGGGACCACGCCGAGGTCGAGCAGCACATTGCCCGCGCGGTTGGTGAGATCGAGGACGTCGGCGTAGGTGAGGACCCTGTCTTCGTAGAGGAAGGCCGGCCGTCCCCCTCGACCCTCCGCAACATTGCGATCGACGAAGTAGGTCGCTACGTTGAACTCCTGTGGCAGCGTCTCCGACGCGTTCATTTCGACCCCCTCATCAATCTCGAGCCGCTGGCACCACGGTTGCTGCAACAGGGGCCAGGAGGTGCAGCATGAAGAGCCTTGCCGTAGTCCTGCTCATCGTTCTGGCGGTAGGCGGCCTCGTGATGGGCGCCGCTGCCCAGACGGCTACCCCCCCTGCCGGCACCCAGGCTCCGTCGAGCTCGAACGAGTCGACGAGCGGCACCGGATCACTCTCCACCCCGAGTGGAGGAGTGAAGGGCCAGGTAGATGTCGATCGCAAGAGCCCGCAAGCTCTGCCGGCTCCCAATAGCAGCCGGAGCAGTGATGACGGCTCGGCGCTGCCCCGCGCGGCCACCGAGCGGACCACGATCTTCGGCCTGAGCCCGACGGCCGCCGTCATCATTGCGGCAGCGCTCCTCGTCGTGGTGATCCTCGCCATCGTCGCCATGACGCGCAGCGGCGACACCTACATCGACACCGATCGTCGGGTCTGACGCACCAGAGCAAGAGCGGTCGCATCTACGGGGTCCCGGGGACGACGCTCCGGGACCCCCGGCGCTCCCGGCACGATCGTCAGTCGTCGGCCCCGTTGGAGCCGAGGCGGACGTACTCGAACTCGAGGAGCTGGCCGTTGACGCCACGGGCGGGCGGCGCGATCCAGCCGGCGAACGCGCCCGGTTTGACCACCGGCGTCATGAGGCTGGCGACGAACGCGTGGTCCTCCGGCGTGGGCAGCCAGTCGTTCTTGTGCGCGTCCCAGGCAGCCTCGCTGACCACACGGCCGTCGGGTGACACCCGAACCTCGCCGAAGTTCCCGATGGCCCGGTGGAAGCCGCGGTGCGGCAGCCGCAGCTGGGTGTCGAGGCCGTGGCGACGGATGATGGCGTTCCAGCGATCGACGCCGCGCTGGCAGTCGGCGATGTAATCGTCGCGCAGCCGCTCGTTGAGCGCCAGCAGCGCCGGCTCCTCGCCGATCTTCACGGCGTCGCCGTCGGGCGCCGCGATCGGGTACGTGGCGTCCTTCAGCACGTGGTCGTCGGTCTTCTTCGTCTCCTCGAAGCGGCCCTTGACGCCGGCTGTGTAGAAGTTCGCGGCGTTCGTCGAGATCTCGGAGCCGAACAGATCGAGCGAGACCGAGTAGTGGAAGTTCAGGTACCGCTGGAGCGTCGCCAGGTCGATGCCGCCGAAGCGCCGCACGTCGTCGGTCTTGTGCTCGCGCATCAGCTCGCACGTGCGCTGCACCACGCGGCCGATGCCGCTCTCGCCGACGAACATGTGGTGGGCTTCCTCGGTCAGCATGAAGCGGCAGGTGCGCGACAGCGGGTCGAAGCCGCTCTCGGCCAGGCTGGCCAGCTGGTACTTGCCGTCGCGGTCGGTGAAGAAGCAGAAGAAGAAGTACGCCAGCCAGTCGGGCGTCCTCTCGTTGAAGGCGCCCAGGATCCGCGGCTTGTCCGAGTCGCCCGAGCGCCGCTGCAGCAGCGCCTCGGCCTCCTCGCGACCGTCGCGGCCGAAGTGGGCGTGGAGCAGGTAGACCATCGCCCACAGGTGCCGGCCCTCCTCCACGTTCACCTGGAAGATGTTGCGCAGGTCGTAGAGCGAGGGACACGTTCGGCCGAGGTGTCGCTGCTGCTCGACCGAGGCCGGCTCGGTGTCGCCCTGGGTGACGATGAGGCGCCGTAGGGTGCCGCGATACTCGCCCGGCACCTCCTGCCAGGCGGGGGTGCCCTTGTGCTCGCCGAAGGCGACCGTGCGGGACGGCTCCGGCTCGGCCAGGAAGATGCCCCAGCGGTAGTCCGGCATCTTCACCCAGCTGAACTGCGCCCACCCCTGCGCGTCGACGCTGACGGCGGTGCGCAGGTAGACCTCACGGGCCTGGAAGCCCTCCGGACCCATCTCCCGCCACCAGTCGAGATAGCGCGGCTGCCACTCCTCCAGCGCCCGGAGCAGGCGTCGGTTGTCGGCGAGGCTGACGTTGTTGGGAATGCGCTCGGTGTAGTCGACCTGCGCCATCACACTCTCCTCCGGTCGAACTCGGCGCGCTGCCCGGAGCCGTAAACCTGGAGCGCCCCCTTGTCACCCACCGCGTTCGGCCGCTGGAAGATCCAATTCTGCCAGGCCGACAGGCGCGCGAAGATCTTGGTCTCGAGCGTCTCGGGGCCGGCGAAGCGCAGCGAGGCCTCCATGCCGGTCAGCGCGTCGGGCGAGAACGCCGAGCGCGCCTCCAGGGCGATGCGCACCTCGTCGTCCCAGTCGATGTCGTCGGGCGTGAAGGTGACGAGGCCGGCCTCGGCGGCGGCCTCGGCGTCGAGATCCTGGCCGATGCGCCCCTTGAGATCGTCGACCCGGCCCGGCTCAGCCAGGAAGCGGCTGGCCAGTCGGCTCAGCCCGTTCGGCATCGGGCAAGCGCCGAAGTTCGCCACGGTCAGCCGCACCGTGGCCGGCGTCGCGGGGCCGCCCTCGTGCGCGCCGGCCAGCATGTAGGAGCGGTCGGCGGCCAGCGCCAGCTCGAGCAGCGTGCCCGCGAAGCACGAGCCCGGCTCGATGAGCGCGAAGATCGAGCGCGAGGTGACGTCGAGACGCTTGAGCGTGCGGCGCAGGTACAGCCGGATCTCGCGGATCAGCCAGTGGCCGGCGTGCCGATCGAGGAACCGGTCGTGGGCCTCGACCAGGTCGGCGACGCCGGCCGTCCTCAGCGCCCACAGGCCGATCTGCTCCTCGTTGAGGCGCAGGTGCAGGATCAGGTCGTCGAGCTCGCGGGCCAGCGCCAGCGGCCAGAAGGCGGCGCCCTGCGCGTGGGCGCCGTCGACGTCGGCCGGCGGGGCGGCGTCGGGCCCGGCTACGGTGATCTCCGCGATGCCGCGCCGCCGGTCGAGCGCGCACGTCACCCACCGATAGGCGATCCGGTCGCCGGTGATCGTGCGCGCGAGCGGCGTGAAGGCGACGCCGCGACCGTCGACGGGACGGTCGCCCTGCGCCGCGAAGGCGCCGGCGCGCTGGCGCGCGGTCTCCTCGAGCTTCGAGCGCGGCACCACCTCGTCCACGAGGTTCCACTCCACCGCCCGCTTGCCCTTGACGCCCTCCTCCAGCGTGCAGAAGTAGTCGGCGCGATCGCGACGCACGCGACGCTTGTCGACGAGGCGGGTGAGGCCGCCGGTGCCCGGCAGCACGGCCAGCAGCGGCACCTCGGGCAGCGCCACCGAGGTATTGCCGTCGTCGGCCATCACGATGTGCCGGCAGGCCAGCGCCAGCTCGTAGCCGCCGCCGGCGCAGGGACCGTTGATCGCGCACACCCACGCCTGGCCGGACTCGGCCGACGCTTCCTCGATGGCGTTGCGCGTCTCGTTGGTAAACTTGCAGAAGTTCACCTTCCAGCCGTGCGAGGCGCGACCCAGCATCCGGATGTTGGCGCCGGCGCAGAAGACGCGCTCCTTGGCCGAGGTCAGGACGACGGCGCCGACGTCCGGATGCTCGAAGCGCAGTCGCTGGACGGCGTCGTAGAGCTCGATGTCCACGCCGAGGTCATAGGAGTTGAGCTTGAGCTCGTAGCCGGGCGACAGTCCCGCGTCCTCGCTGACGTCCATCGCCAGCGTGGCCACCCGGCCGTCCACGCTCAGCCGCCAGTGCCGGTAGCGCGACGGCTCCGTCCGGAAGTCGACCTGGGGGCGCTCGCTGCCCTCTGCCATGCCAGTTCCCTTGCCTATCCGAGGATCACCCACAGGACGCGGGCCTTGCGGGTGCCGAGGTTCTCCCAGCCGTGCGGCAGACCGCCGTCGAGCAGCGCGCTGTCGCCGGGTTCCAGCGTGTGACGCTCGCCGTTGTAACGCAAGCCCACCGTGCCGTCCAGTACGTAGAACAGCTTCATCTGGCCGGGCTTGATCACCACCTTGTCGGTGGTGACGCCGCGCGCGCGCGGATCGAGCGTGGAGACCACCGCGCGGATCTTGCCCTCGAACAGACCGGCCCCGAGCACCGTCCACCTCTCCGAGGAGCCGTCGAAGGAGACCACCGCCTGGTCCTTGCGGCGGCTGATCTGGATCCGCGTGGGTGGCTGGCCGTCGAACAGCGTGGCGATTGGCACGCCCAAGCCGGCGGCGATCCGGCCCAGCGTGTTGAGCGAGGGCGTCAGGCGCCCCGACTCGATCTGCGACACCATGCTCGGGGTGAGCTCGGCCTTCTCGGCGAGCTGGCGCTGCTGCAGCTGGCGCTCGAGCCGCAGCGCCTTGATCCGTGCCCCCAGCGACGTCATGCGATCGCCTCCAGCGAGGTGCCGTCGTCAAATCCCGCCACGCGCGCCAGCGCGCGGGCGACGTACACACGGGTGACCTTCTTGCGGTACGGGTGCGTGAGGTCGGTGTTGTCGAGCGGCTTGGCGGGCCCCGCCGCTGCGTCGGCCGCGGCCGCGATCGTCTCGGCGGTGAGTCGCTGGCCGACCAGCCCAGCCGCCGCCTTCGAGGCCTCGCGCGGCAGCGAGGCCACGGCTCCCAGCACGATCCGCGCCTCGCGCACGACCTCGCCCTCGAGGCGCAGCGCGACCGCCACGCCCAGGACCGGGAAGTCGAACGAGCCCCGCCGGCGCAGCTTGAGGTAGGCCGAGCGCCAGCCGTCGGCGGGCGGCAGCACGATCTCGGTGAGGATCTCGTCCGCCCTCTTGGCCAGGTACTCGATCCCGTCGTCGCGGTAGAGCGACGCCAGCGGGACGGTGCGCTCGCCGCCCGGGCCCACCAGCCGCACGCGCGCGCCGAGGCTCCACAGCACCGGCGCCGTGTCGGACGAGGAGACCGCCCAGCAGCGCGGGCTGCCCGGCGCGACGAGACAGATGTCGCCGTCCCTCTTCATGCAGAAGCCGATCGCCTTGCGCCACTCGTACGACTGGTTGTAGTAGTTGCAGCGCGTGTCCACGCAGACGTTGCCGCCCAGGGTGCCCACGTTGCGCAGCTGCGGCGAGGACACGAGCCCGGCCGCCGTGGCCAGGCCGGGGTAGCCGCGCGCCACCTCCGGGTGCGTCGCGACGGCGGTCAGCGTGGTGCAGGCCCCGATCCGCATGCCCTCGCGCGGAGAGCCGGCGACGCCCCGCAGCTCGCCGATGGCGCGCAGCCCGACGAGCGCCCTGGGCTCGAACTGCCGCCGCTTCATGTTGGGGAACAGATCCGTCCCGCCGGCGACCAGCATGCCGTCGGGCCCGGCGTCGACTATCGCGCGCACGGCGCCGTCGACCGTCTTCGGCGCAACGTAGGTGAACGCGGGCAGCCGGATCACGACGTGTGGCCGTCCGCGAACGGACGCACGGCGACGGCATCGGCCGGCTGGCCGAAGGCCGACTCCACCACCAGCGGCAGCTTGAAGGTGAACAGGGGGAGCCGGTCGGGGCCGATGCGAGCCGGCTTGCCCTGACGCTTGAGCTCGAGGCCGCGCAGCACCATGTCGGGCGTGATCGGCACCTGATCCATGCGCACGCCGGTGGCGTTGTAGACCGCGTTCGCGATGGCCGGGATCACGGGCAGCAGCGGTCCCTGCCCGGCCTCCTTGGCGCCGAACGGCCCTTCGGGGTCGTCCGTCTCCACGAGGTAGGTGTGAATCTCCGGCGTCTCCAGCGTCGTCGGGCTCTTGTACTCGAGCATCGAGGGGTGCTTGTGCAGGCCCTTGCGAAAGACCTGCGCCTCCATCAGCGCCTCGCCGATGCCCATGTAGACCGAACCTTCGACTTGACCTTCCACGAGCAGAGGATTCAAGGCCTTGCCGACGTCGTGCGCGATCCAGATTTCATCGAGCTCGATCCAGCCGGTATCCTCGTCCACCGTCAGCTCCACCACGCACGCCGAGTACGAGTAGCAGGGCGAGGGACCGACGCCGCCGCCCTTGTACTTGCCGGCGCGCTTGGGCGGCGCGTAGGAGCCCGGGAAGGCCAGCACGCCGTGCATGGCCTCGCCCAGCTCGACGGCCTGCGCGAACGGCACGGCCCGGTCCCAGTCCTCGGGAACGCCGACCTTGCGCTCGCGGAAGACCAGGCGCTCGGGGACGACCTCCAGCCTGGCGGCGACCGCGTGGGCGATGGCCGCGCGCAGGCGTGTCGCCGCCTGGATGGCGGCGACGCCGCACATCAGGGTGACGCGCGAGGAGTACGAGCCGAGGTCGACCGGCGTCAGGCTGGTGTCGGCCGGATGCACGTGAACGTCCTTGGGCTCGATGCCGAGCACCTCCGCCGGCAGGTAGGCGAGGATCGAGTCGGAGCCCTGGCCGATGTCGGTGGCGCCGCACAGGATCGCCACGCCGCCGCCGCGATCGGCGCGGACGACGACGCCGGAGTGCGGCATGCTGTTCCAGTAGATCGCCGTCCCGGCGCCGGTCATGTACGACGAGCCCGCGATGCCGATCCCCTTGCGCCGGCGCGGCTGCCAGGGCGGGCGGGGCCCGTCGGTGGCGGCCTGCGTCGCGTAGCGGCCGCGCTTGTCGCGCCAGCCGGAGGCCTCGACCACGTGGTCGATGCACTCGCCGAGTCCGATCGTCGTCACGGTGAGGTGGTTGGCCGTCTTCGTGAACGGCTCGTGCAGGATGCGCTTGCGCAGGTCGGCCGGATCGAGGCCGAGCTGCTCGGCCGCCTTGTCGAGCTGGCACTCGAGCGCGAAGCGGGGTTGCGGCGTGCCGTGGCCGCGCTTGGGCCCGCACGGCGGCTTGTTGGTGAACACCCGGGCGCCCTCGAACTTGTAGACGGGCATCTTGTAGGTGACCGGGTTGATCACCCCCGTGTAGAACGTCGAGGCGACGCCGTAGGAGCCGTAGGCGCCGCCGTCGAGCCACGTGCGGATGTGACTGCCGGTGATGTCGCCGTCCTTCGAGAACCCGGTCTTGAGCCACATGAGCACCGGGTGGCGTCCCCGGTGGATGTAGAAGACCTCTTCGCGCGTGCAGGTGATCTTCACCGGGCGCCCGGTCAGCTGCGAGAGCCGGCAGGCGGCGATTTCGTGGGCGAACGGATCGAGCTTGCCGCCGAAACCGCCGCCGACCGGCGCGGCGATGACCCGGATGTGGGCGCCGGGCAGGTCGAGGATCCTGGTCAGGAGCCGGTGGACGTAGTGCGGCGTCTGGGTCGACGACCACAGCGTGAGCTTGCCGTCGGCGCCGAAGTGGGCGACGGCCGCGTGCTGCTCCATCGGCAGGTGGGTGTTGCCCTCGTAGTAGAAGACGTCCTCGCGCACCAGGTACGACTCGGCGAAGGCCTGCTCGACGTCCCCGAACTGCAGGGCCACGTTCTTGTGGACGTTGGGCCCGTCGCCGTACTCGTGAATACGGATGTCCGGGTGGGCCAGCGACTCGTGGATGGACATCAGCGCCGGCAGCGGCTCGTACTCCACGTGGACGAGGCGGCAGGCCGCGTCGGCCGTCTCCTCGTCCACCGCCGCCACCGCGGCCACGGGATCGCCCACCATGCGCACCTTCTCGGTGCACAGAGCCTCCTCGTCCTGCGAGACGGGCAGGATGCCGAACTTCACGCGGGGCAGATCGTGGCCCGTGATGACGGCGTAGACGCCGGGCAGCGCCCGCGCGCGGGTGGTGTCGATGGCGCGGATGCGGGCGTGGGCATGGGCGCTGCGCAGCAGCTTGCCGTGGGCCATGCGTGGGAGCACGAGGTCGTCGGC
>JBKOZA010000110.1:0-5315 GCA_046725675.1 Candidatus Methylomirabilota bacterium | reverse complement strand
GCCGCCCGGTGCTTCTCCAGCGCGGCCTCGTCCTCGTAGACCTCGTAGAAGTAGTAGACGTTGCCGTCCTTGGCGTCCTGCAGCACGTTGAAGCGGTAGCAGCCCGGCTCGTCCTTCTCGGAGCCGAGGGCGTCGACCTCGATGGCCTTGAGGAACCGCTCACGCTCGGTCGCCTTCACCCGCACCTTCACCCACATGGCCAGCATGGATCTCTCCTACGTGTTGAGGTAAGGCAGCGGCAGCCCGGCCCGCGGCCACTCGAACGACACCAGCGTCCCGCCCATCGACAGTGTCGCATACGCGGTGCGCAGGCCGGGTCCGCCGAAGCAGACGTTGGTGACCATCATGTCGGGCAGGATGTATTGGTCCACGCGGCTGCCGTCGGGCCAGATGTCACTGACGGCGCCGGTTATGAGGGTGGCCACGCAGAGGTGTCCCTCCGCGTCCACGGCCAGCGAATCGAACATCTGGTAGCCGCCCAGGCCGACCACCACTCGCCCCTTCTCGCCGCGGTAGGTGCCGTTGGCGGACTCGATCTGGCCGGGGCCCGAGAGCGTGAACGACCAGCAGCGCGCCGTCGGCGTCTCCACGACGTACAGGGTCCGCTCGTCGGGCGACAGGCCGATGCCGTTGGGGCGCTCGAGCGGGAAGATCGCCTCGGTGATCGACGAGCCGTCGGCCCGGGCGTAGTAGACGGCGCCGCGATCGGCATCGCGCTCACGCGTCTTGCCGAGGTCGGTGAACCAGAAGCCGCCGGCCCGGTCGAACACGAGGTCGTTGGGGCCGCACAGTCGCCGCCCGTTGCACGAGTCATAGAGCGTCTCGACCCGGCCGCTGACCGGATCGACGACCTGGATGCTGCCGCCCGTGTAATCGTCGGCCTGCATGACCGGAAAGAGTCGACCTGGCCGCTCGATGAACTTGAGCCCACCGTTGTTGGTGACGTAGATCCGACCGCCGGGGCCCATGGCGGCGCCGTTCGGACCGCCGCCCAGCGCGGCGATGACCTGGATCGTGCCGTCGGGAGTGACGCGCGAGAGGGTGCGACGCTCGATCTCGACGAGGACGATGGAGCCGTCCGGCATCGCCACCGGTCCTTCCGGGAAGCGCAGTCCGGAGGCGACCTGAACCAGCTTGGGCGTGATCGATGCCATGCGGTCTCCGGGAGGTCAGGCGCGATCGACGGCGGGACGGACGATGCCGGTCACGAGATCGAGGATCTCGAGCATGCGCCCCAGGTCGTCACGACGGAACTCCAGCAGGATGTGGTCCAGGTATGGCGGCCGACGTCCATGGGCCGCCATCATACAGGCCGCGTCTCGAGGCGTCATGTCGGGAAAATCCCGACCTGCGCACCTGGCGTGAACTCTTGCGCGGCCAGCCCCCGCCGCGGTATCGTGCTGTCGGCCTCTGGCTCTCTCGTCAACCGCGCGATGCAGCGTCACCCTCAGGAGCAACATGGCACGTCGACGGAATTACCAGTTCGATCGGCGGCAGCGCGAAGCGACGCAGCGCTCTCGACAGGAAGCCAAGCGGGCGCGCAAGGCCGAGCGCGCCACCCAGGGGGCGGCCGGCCCCGAGATGGGCGCGGCCGAGGAAGCCGGCGCGCCGGCCGGACAGTGGGAGTGGTTCTCGCCCAGCCGCGGACGAGTGATGGCCACCGAGCCCAAGCAGCGTCCGGTCGCCGACGGGGTGGATGACTGGCAGCTCCTGACCGATCCCGCCGACGCCGAGGGCGAGGCCCAGCCCTAGCGCGGTCGGCTAGGGCCCGACCGGCACGTTGCGGGCTGCCACGACCTCGAGCAGCCCCAGCGTGAGCAGCAGCAGCGACGTCACGATCAGGTAGAGCAGTCGCATCGTCAGTCTCGTCCTTCCTCCCTGGTCTCCCCTTGCTGGGATGCGTGGGCGCGCCCGAGAGATTCAACCCGCCGTGACGAATCCCGAGGCACCGGCGCGCCATCGCAAGTGCGAGGACAAGGAGGACGATCCATGGCGAAGCGGATTCTCGCTCCCGTCGACGGCAGCGAGCGCGGCGAGGACATCGCCCCGATCGTGGCCGCCCTGGCGCGCCACGCGGGCTCGACGGTCAGACTGCTCCGGGTGTTTCCGGTGCCGGAGCGTGTCGTCGGCCCCCACGGCCGCACCGTGGCCTACGTCGACCAGGAGATGGCCCGGCTGACGGCCGAAGGCCTGGACGATCTGCGACAGGTCGAAGCGGAGCTGGGCGACGTGCCGGTCGAGGCGGTCGTGCGCTTCGGTGACCCGGCCGAGGAGATCGCGCTCGAGGCCGAGGCCTTCGACGCGGACCTGATCGCGCTCGGCGCCGGCCGGTCCAGCCGGCTGCGCAGCGCGCTGTCGCCGGACCTCGCCGAGCGCGTGGAGCGTCGCGCCGAGGTTCCCACGCTCACCCTGCGCGGCTGACGCGCGCTCCCCGCGCGCGTCGGCGCGCGCGGTCGCTTGCGTTCCCCCGCCGCCCGCCCTACTGTGCGGGCGGTGAGCTACTCGCTCGGGATCGACATCGGCGGCACCTTCACCGACATCGTCGTCTACGATCACGCGCGCGGCCGCCAGCTCAATCGCAAGCTCCTCACCACCCACGACGATCCGGCCCGCGCGGTGGCCGCCGGCATGGCCGCGCTGCTCGGGCGCGACCGCCTGCCGGCCGGCGAGTTCACGCGGGTCGTGCACGCCACCACGCTGTTCACCAACGCGCTGATCGAACGCCGGGGCGCGCCCACCGGGCTGCTCACCACCGCCGGGTTCGCCGACACGCTCGAGATCGGTCGCGAGCGCAAATTCGAGCTGTACGACCTCAACCTCGTCAAGCCGGAGCCGCTGGTGCCGCGCGATCGCCGGCTGGAGGTCGCCGAGCGGATGCGCGCCGACGGCGCCGTCCTGCGAGCGCTCGACACGCGGCAGCTCCAGGCGCAGGCCAGGCGGCTGGCCACAGCCGGGGTGACGTCGATCGCCGTCGTCTTCCTGCACGCCTACGCCAACCCGCGCCACGAGATCCAGGCGGCGAAGCTCGTCGCCCGCCGTCACCCGACGATCGCGGTGACGACCTCGCACGAGGTGGCTCCGGAGATTCGCGAGTACGAGCGCGCCTCCACCACCGTGGCCAACGCCTACATCAAGCCGCTGGCGCGGCAGTACCTGACGGCCATGGCCCGGCGGGTCGGCGACCTCGGCATCCCGGCCCCGCTGCTCCTGATGCTCTCCAGCGGAGGTCTCACTCACGTGGCCGAGGCGGAGCGCACGCCGGTGCAGATGCTCGAGTCGGGGCCCGCCGCCGGCGCGCTGGCGGCGGCCTTCTTCGGTCGCGAGGACAGCCAGGGTAACCTGCTCGCCTTCGACATGGGTGGCACCACGGCCAAGCTGTCGCTCGTCGACGGCGGGGAGCCGCTCACGGCGTACGCGTTCGAGGCGGCCCGGCAGAAGCGCTTCCTCGAGGGCAGCGGGCTGCCGATCCGCATCTCGACCATCGAGCTGATCGAGATCGGCGCCGGCGGCGGCTCCGTCGCCTCCGTCGACGAGATCGGCCTGCTCAAGGTGGGTCCCCGCAGCGCGGGCTCGCAGCCCGGCCCGGCCGCCTACGGCCTGGGTGGCACCGAGCCCACGGTGACGGACGCCGACTTCGCGCTCGGCTACCTCAACCCCGACTACTTCGCCGGCGGCGAGATGCGCATCGACACGGTGGCCTCGCGCGCCGCCCTGCAGGCGCTGGCCGCGCGGGTGCAGCTCTCGCTCACCGAGGCGGCGTGGGGCATCCACGACGTGGTCAACGAGAACATGGCCAGCGCCGCGCGCGTGCACGTCGCCGAGCGCGGGCGCGACCCACGCGACTACCTCCTGCTCTGCACGGGGGGCGCCGGCCCGGTGCACGCCTACGAGGTCGCGCGGAAGCTCGGCCTGCGCCAGCTCATCTGCCCGCCGGCCGCCGGCGTCGCGTCGGCGCTCGGCCTGCTGGTGGCGCCGGCCCGGGTCGACCGCGTGGCCACCGTCGGTCTGCGCCTGGACCGCGACAGCCCCGCCGCTCTCGAGCAGGCGTTCCGTCGCCTCGAGGACGACGCGCGCGCGGTCATGGCCGACACCGGGCTGAAGCTGGAGACCGCCATCGTGCGTCGCCTCGCGGACGGGCGCTTCCTCGGCCAGGGATTCGACCTCGTCGTCGACCTCCCCGACGGGCCCTACGAGGGCTCCGAGGCGAGCCGGCGCCGGCTCACGGCGGCCTTCGAGACGGCCTATCGCGACAAGTTCGCCCTCACGCCGCCCGACGTGCCGGTCGAGTTCATCAACATCCGCGTCGCGGTGCGGGCCCCCGTGGCCGGCGCCGAGGTCGCCGTCCACGGGCGGGCTGGCGCCGGCAGCGCCGTCAAGGGCGTGCGCCCCGCGTACTTCCCCGCGCGCCGGCAGTTCGAGGAGACGACCGTGTACGACCGCGCGCGGCTGGCCGCCGGCGACACCCTGCGAGGCCCGGCGGTGGTGGAGGAAGAGGGCTCCACGCTGGTGATCGGCCCCGGCGCCGACGCCCGCGTGGCGAGGAGCGGCAACATCGTGGTGACGCTGCCGTGAGCGCCCGGCTCGACGCCGTCACGCTCGAGGTGCTGTGGACGCGTGTCATCTCGGTGGTGGACGAGGCGGCCAAGGCCATCGTGCGCACTTCGTTCTCGACGCTGTCCAACGAGGCGAACGACTTCGCGTGCATGCTGACGGACGCCCGCGGCCACGCCCTGGCCCAGAACACCGGGAGCATCCCCTCGTTCATCGGCACGCTGCCGGCCACCGTCCGCCACTTCCTGCGCGAGCTGGGCGCCGAGCGGATGCAGCCGGGCGACGTGCTCATCACCAACGACGCCTGGATGGGCACCGGCCACATGAGCGACGTCTCCGTGCTCAAGCCGATCTTCCACGGCGAGCGCCTCGTCGCCTTCTCGGCCACCACCTCGCACATGCCCGATATCGGCGGCCGCATCCGCGCGATCGAGGCCCGGGAGATCTTCGAGGAGGGCTTGCACATCCCGCTCACGTGGCTGGCGCGGGCCGGCCGCACCGACGACACGCTGGTGCAGCTCGTCCGCGCCAACGTGCGGACGCCCGACCAGACCATGGGCGACATCTGGGCGCAGGTCAGTGCCAACGAGCTGATGGAGCGTCGCGTGAAGGCGCTGATGGATGACTACGACCTGGCCACGCTGACCGAGCTGGGCGACGAGCTGTTCACGCGCTCGGAGACGGCGATGCGCGCGGCGATCGGCGGGGTGCCCGACGGCACGTACCGTTACGGCTTCCGCACCGACGGCACCGAGGCGCCCTTC
>JBKOZA010000109.1:0-3752 GCA_046725675.1 Candidatus Methylomirabilota bacterium | reverse complement strand
CCGCCACTGCATCCCCTCGCCGGCGACGGGCACGATGCGATAGGCGCCGGCGAGTTTCGTGCGGTTGAGGTAGCCCGCGACCGGTCCCCACACGAACGCCGCGTCGACCTCCCGCCGTCCCAGGGCCTCGACGGCGTCCTGCGCGGACCGGAAGGTGATGACGCTGAACCCCTCCTTCGTGGCCAGGAGCGACTGAGGAGGCGTCCTGAACTCCACGGCCACGCGATGCGGCTTCAGATCCTCGAGCCGGGCGAAGGGGAGGGACGCCGGCGCCATGATCGCGTACCCGACGTCGAGAAAGGCTCGGGAGACGCTGACGCTCCGATCCATGTAGCCCGCGTCGTGGGGGAGCCCCACGTAGGCGTCGCAGGCGTCGGCCAGCAGCGTGTTACGCACCGCGCGGCTGCCATAGAACGAACGCCACCACACCACGTCGACCGTCAGTCCCAGGCGGGCGGCGACGAGCGTCCCCACGTCCACGTAGAAGCCACGCTCGGGACCGGTCGCGCTGCTGAAGGGCAGATTGTCGGGATCGGCGCACAGCCGTAGCGTGCCGGCGGGCGGGCCAGCGGCCGTTTCGGACGCGGCGAGCACCGCCGCGACGAGGAGCACGCGGAGCAGGTGGCCGAGCACGATGCGTGAAACGGGGCGGGAGTCGGTCGCGCCGGCTCCCGCCCCGGGCACCTCGGTTACGGCGACGGCAGCTCGAACACGAAGAGCGCGCCGCCCTCGGGGCTGGCGGCCACCATCTGCTCGCCCATCTTCCCGAAGAATGGCGGGATGGCGAACGTGCGGCCGGAGACCACGGCGACGTACTGCTTGCCGTCGGCGGTATACGTGATCGGCGCCGCACTGATGCCGGAGCCGGCCATGAATTTCCACAGCGTCTGTCCGGTCTTGGCGTCGAGCGCCTTGAACCAGCCGTGGATGTCGCCGTGGAAGAGCAGCCCGCTGGCGGTCGTCGTGATGCCGCCGATGTACGGTAGGTCGTCGGTGTTACCCCAGACCTTCTGCTGCTTGACCGGGTCCCAGGCGATGACCTCGCCGAGGTGGCCGCCCGGTCCCCACTTGCCGAGCTCGAACTCCGCGCCGAGATAGAAGACGCCGCGCTTGTAGTCGACCTGGGCCAGGTTCATGTCCATGCAGATGTTCAGCGTCGGCATGTAGACGAGCCCTGTCTGGGGGCTGTAGCTCATCGGCATCCAGTTCTTGTTGCCGATGGCCGACGGGCAGACGTCCTTGGCGCGGAAGTTGAGACGCGGCCGCTTCTCGGGCACCTCGATCGGCCGGCCGGTGGCCATGTCCATGCCGCTCGTCCAGTTCGCGGTCGCGAACAGCTTCGCCGAGATGAGCTGGCCGGTCTTCCGGTTCAGCACGTAGAAAAACCCGTTGCGGTCCGCCTTGAAGAGGACGGGTGTCTTCTGGCCGTTGATCTCGACGTCGGCCAGGACGTTCTCGTTCACGCCGTCGTAGTCCCAGGCGTCGTGCGGGGTCGACTGGTAGTACCAGGCCAGCTTGCCCGTGTCCGCGTCGAGCGCCACCGTGCTCGACGAGAACAGATTCGTGAACTGCCCGTAGTTCGAGCTGTCGTTGCCGCGCACGGCCGCGTTCCAGGGCCCCGGATTGCTGGTGCCGTAATAGATGAGGTTCAGCGCAGGGTCGTAGGACCCGATCGCCCACGCGACGGCGCCGCCGAACTTCCAGGAGTCGCCCTTCCACGTCTCGTTGCCGGGCTCTCCGGGCCCGGGGACCGTGTAGAAGCGCCACACCTCTCGCCCGTCGGCCTGGTCGTAGGCCACGATGTAACCGCGCGCGCCGTACTCGCCGCCGCCGAAGCCGGTCACCACCAGGTTCTTGGCGAGCGTCGGCGGGGAGGTGATGACCGAGCCCTGCGTGTGGTCGATGACCTGCGTCTTCCAGACTTCCTTGCCGGTGGCGGCATCGAGCGCGACCAGCGCGCCGTCGAGTCGTCCCACGAACACGCGCCCGTTGGCGTAGGCCACGCCGCGGTTGTTGACGTCGCAGCACGCGTACTGATCGATGCCGGCCGGGACCTCCGGCGAGTACCGCCAGCGCACGACGCCGGTCTTGGCGTCCACGGCGAAGACATTCTTGGGACCGTGCGACGAGGTCACGTACAGCGTGTCGCCGATCACCAGAGGCGTGGACTCCTGGGAACGGAGCGAGCCGAGCTGGAGCACCCAGGCGACCTTGAGGTTCTTCACGTTGCCCGGGGTGATCTGGGTGAGCGGGCTGTAGCGGGTGTTGCCCGGATCGCCACCGTACACGGGCCAGCCCTGCTGGGCGTGGGCCGTGACCGCCAAGACCACGCTGACCGCGAACGCGACGACGAACGACCGAGCATATCTCTGCATCGGAGCCTCCTCGACGTCGGGGACGCCGCCACATCGCCGTTCTCGCCGCGCGGCCACTGCGATGCGGTGACCCGATCCCAAAGTAGCGCGAGCCTAGGGCGGGCCCCGGCCGCTGTCAAGCGCCGCCGGTTCCGGTGCGGCAAATTGCACGCCAACTCAGCACCGCCGCGGATTCGCCACTGGGGCTTGGACCACACGACCGGATGCACAACTGCAGTGCAGGGGTGCCCAGTGACTGGTCGACTCGGGTCGTGCCCGCCCGACCGCGGGTACGCTCGCATCCAGCCAGTCGACAGTCGGGGTCAGTGCGCGATGAACCCTCGACGCAACGCGTTCGCGCTCGACAGGACGTACGTGAGCGCGCTCACGCCCGGGCGCGACCCGAAAGCGCCGCTCGGGCCGTCCGATATCCGTGGCGCGGGGCGGCTTCCGCGTCGAATCTCGAACGCAGGCGCGCCCGGGCGAGCGGCGACAGGGCGTCGAGGTCACCGCGATACGGCGCCCAGTTGCGGGGGCGGAGAAGTCGCGAGTGGGCGGCCCGGCGAGCGCCTGGCACGCCATCCACACGCGTGGTAAACCCCGGTCGGAGACGCCGCCGGCAGGATGATAGCCCAAGGAGGAATGACAGATGGATCCCATGCCGTTCGTCGAGAGCGCCATCCCTTTCGTGACCCTGTTCGTCCTGAAGGTGATCGGGGCCCTGGTCATCTGGGTGATCGGTCGCAAGCTGATCCATTTCACGGCGAGGCTCGTCGTGCGGAGCCTCCGGTACCCGTTCGACCAGACCGTGGCCGCCTACATCGGAACGGCGGTCACCGTGCTGTTGACGATCGCGTTGATCCTGGCGCTGCTGGGCTTCTTCGGCATCGAGACGACGAGCGTCGCCGCGCTCCTGGCCGGGGTGGGCCTGGCGATCGGGGCGGCGTGGAGCGGGCTCCTCGCGAACCTCGCCGCCGGCATCTTTCTCCTGATCCTGCGCCCGTTCAAGGTGGGCGACTTCATCTCCGGGGGGAGCGTTCTCGGCACGGTGAACGACGTCGGCCTGTTCGTCACGAGCCTCACCACGCTCGACAACGTGAAGACGTTCGTGGGCAACAACAAGCTCCTCGGCGACACCATCCAGAACTTCTCGGCCAACCCCTATCGCCGCGTCGACCTGGTGGCCCAGCTCGACCATCGCGTCGACCCCGCTCAGGCGATCCGGCTGCTCAAGCAGCGCCTGGCCGCCATCCCCAACGTCATGACCGATCCCCCCGCGGACGTGGAGATCCTCACGTTCACGCCGATGGGCCCCGTCCTCGCCGTCCGGCCGTACTGCAACAACGCCCACTACTGGCAGGTGTACTTCGACACCAATCGCGTCATCAGGGAGACCTT
>JBKOZA010000108.1:0-3998 GCA_046725675.1 Candidatus Methylomirabilota bacterium | reverse complement strand
TCGATTCCGGCTGCGCGAGATCGTAGAGCGCGAGCCGTTTCTGCTGGCGCGAATCGACCCGATCGAGGAGCCGGCGCCGGCGGCCGACGTCGAGCTGGAAGCGCTCGTGCGCAGCGTCAGGTCGCTGTTCGAGAAGGTCGTGTCGCTGTCGCCGGGACTGCCGGACGAGCTCATCGCCGTGGTTGGCAACGCCGAATCACCCGGGACCCTGGCCGACCTGATCGCCGCCACCCTGCCCACGCTCGGCAACGAGCTCAAGCAGGAGCTGTTGGAGACGATCGACGCGCGGCTGCGACTGCAGAAGCTGGCCGCCGCCCTCGCCAAGGAGGCCGACGTCCTCGAGCTCGGCTCCAAGATCCAGTCCGAGGTGCAGTCGGAGGTCAACAAGACCCAGCGCGAGTACTACCTGCGCGAGCAGCTGAAGGCGATCCAGAAGGAGCTCGGCGAGAGCGACGACCGCATGCAGGAGATCGAGTCGCTCCGTCAGAAGATCGACGCGGCCGGGATGAGCGAGGAGGCCCACAAGGAGGCGCTGCGCGAGCTCGACCGTCTGGCCAAGATGCCGCCGGCCGCCGCCGAGTACACCGTCGCGCGGACCTACCTGGACTGGTTGGTCGCCATGCCGTGGACCCAGGAGACCGTCGATGCGGTCGACCTGCCGCGGGCGCGCGCGATCCTCGACGAGGACCACGAGGGTCTCGCCAAGATCAAGGACCGGATCCTCGAGTACCTGGCCGTCAAGAAGATTCGCCCGGGCGGCCGGGACCCCATCCTCTGCTTCGTCGGCCCTCCCGGCGTCGGCAAGACGTCGCTGGGACGATCGATCGCGCGCTCGCTGGGACGCAAGTTCCATCGGGTCTCGCTCGGCGGCATGCGGGACGAAGCCGAGATCCGCGGCCACCGTCGGACCTACATCGGGGCGTTGCCGGGACAGATCGTGCAGGGGCTCCGGCGGGCGGGGACCAGGAACCCGGTCCTGATGCTCGACGAGATCGACAAGCTCGGCATGGACTTCCGCGGCGATCCCGCCTCGGCGCTCCTCGAGGTCCTCGATCCCGAGCAGAACGCGGCGTTCCGCGACCACTATCTCGACGTGCCGTTCGACCTCTCCCGCGTGCTGTTCATCACGACCGCGAACGTCATCGACACGGTTCCGCCGCCGCTGCGGGACCGCATGGAGATCATCCACCTGGCCGGCTACACCGAGGAGGAGAAGGTCGCCATCGCGCGCCGCCACCTGGTGCCTCGCCAGGCGCGCGAGCACGGCCTGGCGCCCGAGCAGGACATCGAGTTCACTCCCGAGGCGCTGCGGCTGCTGACGCGCGGGTACACGCGCGAGGCGGGCGTGCGCAGCCTGGAGCGCGAGATCGCGAGCGTGTGCCGTAAGACCGCACGCCGGCGCGCGGAGGGCGATACCGCCCCAGCGCGGATCACGCCCGACAGCGTGACGTCATTCCTCGGCGCGCCGCGCTTCGAGTTCGAGGAGCTGGAGGAGCGCACGCGCGTTCCCGGCGTCGTGACCGGATTGGCCTGGACACCGGCCGGCGGTGACATCCTGTTCGTGGAGGCCACGCGCATGCCGGGCCGCCATACCCTCACGCTGACCGGCCAGCTCGGCGATGTCATGAAGGAGTCGGCGCAGACCGCGCTGGCGTGGGTCCGCTCGCACGCCGGAGAGCTCGGCCTGGCCCCTGACTTCTGGGATCGCTCCGACATCCACGTCCACGTGCCGGCCGGCGCCATCCCGAAGGACGGTCCCTCGGCCGGCGTCACGATGACAACAGCCCTGGTGTCGCTCCTGACCGAGCGTCCGGTACGCCCGGCGCTCGCGATGACGGGTGAGGTCAGCCTGTCCGGCCGTGTCCTGCCGGTCGGAGGCATCAAGGAGAAAGTGCTGGCGGCCCATCGGGCCGGGGTGCGGACAGTCATCCTGCCTCGCCGCAACGAGAAGAGCCTCGTGGAAGACGTCCCGATGGCCGTGCGGGAGGCCATGACGTTTCACCTGGCGGACTCCATCAGCGAGGTTCTCGAGGCGGCGTTCGGTGACATGCCGCAGGCGGAGCCCCGAGAGTTCACCAGTCACGCGTTCTAACCCATCGGTTTCCTGAGGTAAAAACGCTCCGGCGGCCTTCCGACCGCCGGAGCGTCATTGCGTGCGGGCACGGGAATTCGCTAAAATAGCGGCACTGTGCTCTCCGTTCGACGCGCACTTCTGGGCATCCTGGTCGCCACCACGGTCGACGTCAGCTTCGTGGGCGCAGAGATGTACAAGCTCACGGATCCGGACGGAGCCGTCCACTTCACCAACGCGCCCACGGATCCGCGGTATCAGCGGATGGGGTTCACCTCCGGCACGGCCGCCGGCTGGCTGCGACTCCCCCCCGGCGAGGACACCGGTCCCTACGTCAAGGAAATCCGCGCGGCGGCCGACCGCTATGGCGTCCCCATCAAGCTGGTGTCGGCGGTCATCCGGGCCGAGTCCGGGTTCAACCCGCGGGCGGTCTCGCGCAGCGGGGCCCGGGGTCTGATGCAGCTCATGCCTGCGACGGCGTCGATCCTGGGTGTGCGCAACTCGTTCGATCCCCGCGAGAACATCGACGGTGGCGTGCGCCACCTACGCGGACTCATCGATCGGTTTCCGCACAGCCTCCCGCTGGCCATCGCGGCCTACAACGCCGGCGAGAAGGCGGTGACGTTGTACGGTGGCATCCCGCCGTATCAGGAGACCCAGGACTACGTGACGAAGGTGCTCAGCTTCTACGGCACACCGGTGGACGGCGGGACGACGCCCGCCACGAGGATCTACCAGACCGTGGGCCCCGACGGGACGGTCACCTACACGAACATCCCGCCTCGCGGCCGGTTCTGATCGCCTTCGGGGGCGAGAGCGCTCCCGCCGCCCCATCACGTTCCCGCCGCAGCATCAGCGCAGCAGCTTGCTCAGCTCGCGAAACGCATCGGAGTCGGCCCCGCCCAGGAGCTGGAAGACGACCGTCTCCGTGGCCGTGATGACCGCGCCCGCCTGACGGGCCTGTTCCAGCCCGATCTCCAGATTGGCGGGTCGGCGCGAGCAGACGGCGTCGGCGACCACCGACACCCGCACGCCCTGGTTCAACAGATCGAGCGCGGTGAGCAGCACGCACACGTGGGCTTCGATGCCGGTCAGGATCACGTGCTCGCCGCCGAGCGCCCGCAGCCGGTCGACGAACCCGTCGGCCTTCGCGCAGGAGAAGGCGGTCTTCTCGAACGCGGGCGCGTCGCCCAGGAGCGTTCGCACCTCCGGGAGCGTGCGCCCGAGGCCCTTGGGGTACTGCTCGGTGACGAGCACGGGCACGCCGAGCCGGCTGGCGGCGTTCACCAGGATCTTCACGTTCGCCACCATGTCGTCGCGCCGCTCGGCGTCCATGGCGTTGAAGAGTCGCTCCTGCACGTCGACGACGACCAGGACGGGAGAAGCCATGACGCCTCCTGAGGCGATGAATCGGTCAGGCGGCGCCATTGTCTCACGGCGCTCGAGGCAGGGCGACCGGGTTCACGCGCGCCAGGAGCGATCGAGCCCACGATACTGCACCGCCTCGGCGCAGTGCGCAGTGCTGATCGTCTCGGCGCCCGCGAGGTCGGCGATGGTTTGCGCCACGCGCAGCGCGCGGTCGTGCCCCCGCGCCGACAGCCCGAGCCGGCTCATCGCCGCCCCCAGCAGTCGCGCCGCCTCGGGGGCCAGCGGGCAGAGCCGGCGAAGCTGCCGCGGAGTCAGTTCCGCATTCCGTGTGATGCCGACGTCGCGGAGTCGCCGGTGCTGGCGTTCCCGGGCGGCCACGACGCGTGCGCGGATTGTCGCCGAGCTCTCGCCGAGTGCGGCGTCCTGGAACTCACCCGCCTCCAGCGCGGGGAGCTCGACGTGCAGATCGATGCGGTCGAGGAGGGGGCGAGAGAGCCGACCGAGGTAGCGATTGCGCTCAGCCGGCGTGCAGAGACACCGCTCGAGGGAAGGGCAGCCG
>JBKOZA010000107.1:0-3598 GCA_046725675.1 Candidatus Methylomirabilota bacterium | reverse complement strand
CGCTGCTTCTCCAGACCCAGCCGGGCGGCGGGTCGCTGGTGGAGGGTCCACAGGGCCATGGCCGTCGCCGCGTGCACCCCGGCGCCGACCCCCAACAACCACCACTCGCTGATCCAACTCGTGACTGCCAGGTTGAAGGCGAGCACGGCGTAGTATAACGCGATCCCCGGCCAGACCTGCGTTCCGTGGCAGTCGAATCCGCGCAATGCGGTCTGACCATGCGCCGTGTCGAGCCATCGGGTCCACCCCAGGTAGCCGGCGACGCCGACCATTCCGACGACCGCCCAGCCGAGGAAGTTCGAGAGGGGCACGCCGAAGTACACGCCGCCCTCGGGGTAGTAAAAGATCCGGCCGAGGAACCATCGGTCGCCCCGCACCGCGACCGGGTCGATGACGACGTCGAGCAGCATCATGAGGGTGCCGGAGAGCGCGACGAGGGCCGGGACCGACGGCGGCCGGTCCCGGAGCGTCGCCCGGGCCAGGCAGAACGACGCGTAGGCGAGGAACGTGAACGACAGGCAGTCCATGAACGGCACGTCGGCGAGGAACAGTTCCTGGCCGCGCGTGCTCCCGGTGTAGTGATAGAGCCCGAAGGGGACGCCGTAGCGCGTGGAGGAGAACTCCGATAGCCAGGCGACGGGCGCCACCCAGGCGCCGAACACCAGCGTCCGACGCCAGCCGAGGTCCACCGAGCCCGCGAGCAGGAACGCGGCGAGGAACCCGAAGACGTACGGGCGGAGCGCGAGGGTGCCGATCAGGAGGTCCATGCCTACACTCGGGTGGTCCGCTGCCGAGTGTGCATGTTACCATTTGCGCTCGTGACGGCCCTTCAGCACGCCATCGCGCGCGCTCAGGACCACATGCTGTCGATTCAGTCGCCCGACGGGCACTGGATCGGTGAGCTGGAGGCCGATCACGCCCTCACCGCCGAGTACCTGCTGCTGCGCCGCCTGATCGACCGCGTCGACCGCAAGATCGAGCAGAGCGCGATCCGCTACCTGCGGCGTCGCCAGAACGCCGACGGCGGCTGGAGCCTCTTCCAGGGCGGGCCGTCGGACCTGTCGGCCACGATCAAGATCTACTTCGCCATGAAGATGGCCGGGGTGGCGACCGGCGACGCGACGATGCTGGCCGCCGGCGAGCGGGTCCGCCTCATGGGGGGGCCGGCCAAGGCCAACGTGTTCACCAAGATCCTGCTCGCGCTGTTCGGCGAGTACGACTGGAACGGCGTGCCGGCGATGCCGGCCGAGATCATGCTGCTGCCGCCGCCGTTCTTCCTGTTCAACATCTACGAGGTCTCCTACTGGTCGCGCTGCGTGATCGTCCCGCTGCTGGTCATCATGGACCGCAAGCCGGTCAAGTGGCTGCCGCCCCACCAGGCGCTCGACGAGCTGTGGCCGGTCCCACGCGAGCAAACCAGCCTGCGCTTCCCGCGAGTGCCGGAGCCCTTCTCGTGGCGAGGTCTCTTCTGGAAGAGCGTCTTCATCGGCGTCGACGACGGCCTCAAGATCTGGGAGCGCTTCTCCCCGCGTCCGCTGCGCAAGCGCGCCATCGAGGCGGCGCGCCTGTGGCTGGAGGAGCGGCTGGCGGTGCCGGGCGGGCTCGGTGGGATCTATCCGGCCATGGCCAACTCGGTGCTGGCCCTCCGGCTGCTGGGTTACCCCGACGACCACCCGCTGATCCTCGGCCAGCTCAAGGAGATCGAGGCGCTGGTCATCGAGCACGACGACGAGGTGAGCGTGCAGCCCTGCCCCTCGCCGGTGTGGGACACCTCGCTCGCGGTCAACGCCCTCGTCGAGAGCGACCTGGCGCCCGACCATCCCGCCCTGGTCCGCGCCGTCGAGTGGATGCTGACCAAGCAGGTGGCGCTGCCTGGCGACTGGCAGGTGAAGCGCCCGCACGTGCAGCCGGGCGGCTGGGCCTTTCAGTACGACAATCCGTTCTACCCGGACCTCGACGACACCGCGATGGTCCTGATGGCGCTCGAGAAGGTCAGAGGGATCGACCCCGATCGCACGAGGCTGGCCAGGGAGCAAGGGCTCGGCTGGTTCCTCGGCATGCAGAACCACGACGGCGGCTGGGCGTCCTTCGACGCCGACAACAACCGCCTGTACCTGAACAACATCCCGTTCGCCGACCACGGCGCCCTGCTCGATCCCTCGACCGAGGACCTGACCGGCCGCGGCCTGGAGCTGCTCGGCACGCTGGGCTACGGCCTGGACTTCGAGCCGGCGGACCGCGCGCTCGACTTCATCCGGCACAGCCAGCGGCACGACGGGCCCTGGTACGGGCGCTGGGGCGTGAACTACATCTACGGCACCTGGTCGGTGCTGCGCGGCCTCGGCGCCATGGGCGTCGATCCCCGCCACGAGTTTGTGCAGCGGGCGGTGCGCTGGCTGCTCCGGCGTCAGAACGGGGACGGCGGCTGGGGCGAGACGTGCGAGAGCTACACCCGTCCGGAGCTGGCCGGACGGGGTGTTTCCATTCCCAGTCAGACCGCGTGGGCGCTGCTGGGGTTGTTCGCCGCCGGCCACAGATCGGGCCCGGCGGTCGACACCGGCGTCGCCTACCTGCTGCGCACGCAGCAGCCCGACGGCACGTGGGAGGACGCGTTCTGGAACGGCACCGGCTTCCCGCGCGTCTTCTATCTCAAGTACCACCTCTACGCGCGCTACTTCCCGCTCTGGGCCCTCGGCGTGTACCGCCGCGCGCATGCATGACTGATCCGGCCGTCGCGCCGGCGCTGCGGCCGTTCGAGGGCCTCGGCCGGTGGGCCATCTGGATCATCGAGTCGCTCGGCCGCTTCGGCAGCTTCCTGCTGCAGGCCGTCACCGCCATGGTGGCGCCGCCCTTCAAGCTGTGGCCGCTGCTGGGTCGCATCCACTACATCGGCTTCCGCTCGCTGCTCATCATCCTGTTGACCGGCGCGTTCACCGGCATGGTGCTCGGCCTGCAGATCTTCCTCACGCTCTCGCGGTTCGGCTCCGAGGCGTTCCTGGGACCGGCGGTGGCCCTGTCGCTCATCCGCGAGCTGGGGCCGGTGCTGGCGGCCCTGATGGTGACCGGGCGCGCCGGCTCCGCCCTCACCGCCGAGTTGGGAATCATGCGCATCACCGAGCAGATCGACGCCCTCACGGTGATGGCGCTGTCGCCGATGCGTTACCTGGTGGCGCCCTCCATCATAGCCGGCGTCATCACCTTCCCCCTGATGACGGCGCTGTTCGACGTCGTCGGCATCTTCGGGGGCTATCTGGTCGGCGTCGAGCTGCTCGGCCTCAGCGAGGGGACGTACTTCGGCGAGATGCAGACCTTCGTCGACCTCACTGACGTGATGACGGGGTTCTGGAAGTCCCTCTGCTTCGGGATCATCGTGACCTGGGTGTGCACGTACAAGGGGTACTACGTGTCTCGCGGCGCCGAGGGCGTGGCCCAGGCCACCACCCAGGCCGTCGTGCTGTCCTCCGTGTTGATCCTGGTGTGGGACTACTTCCTCGGAACCGTCCTGCCCTAGTGACCTCGATGACGCCGTGATCAGGGTCAAGGAGCTGCGGAAGTCATTCGGGCGGCAGACGGTGCTGAACGGGGTCGATCTCGAGGT
>JBKOZA010000106.1:0-5548 GCA_046725675.1 Candidatus Methylomirabilota bacterium | reverse complement strand
GGCCAGAGCGCCTCCGATCCGCGCGGAGTCCGAGGTGACGCGCGACATCCCGAGGGCGCCGATGATGGCGGCCGGCGGGATCGTCTCGCCGATCAACGCGTTGCGGATCACGAGATCGTTGGGGCGCACGAGCCCGCCCAGGGCGGCGACGGCGAGCACCGCGGACGGTGTCAGCGATTCGGTCAGGGCCAGGAGGGCGAGCACGGCGGCCAGGCCGGTATAGATCGCCCGCATCGCGCACAGCATCGTGCGCCCCCCGAGCCGGTCGCCCAGCACCCCGAACATGGGAGCCGCCAGCGTGCCGAGGAACTGCACGGCGCCGAAGGCCGTGAGCAGCATGACCGAGCCTGTGTGGACCATCACGTACCAGCCCAGCACCAGGGTCTCCATCTCGAATGCCCACGACGTGAGGAGATCAGCCGACCACTGGAAGCGGAAGCTGCGAACGCGAAACGCGGTGAGAGTCACCGGACGTCAGTGTCCTTGGCCGCCATTCTAGCAATTTCAATACGGCATCGCCTAAGGGCCGCTCTGCTTGTCGTGGGGCGTCACCATCTGGTCGAGTCAGCGGGGCCTCCTCGCCAGGATCCCTCGAGACGATGGCCGATCGAAGGGCGGGTCGTCCACGTCCTCGCGGCGTTCAGGAAGCGATCCGGCGCGTGACCTCGTGCGCCTGTTCCAGTGCGTCCGGATCATCAGCCAGCCGCTCGTGGTCCTCCAGCGTCTCGTCGAACAACGCGTCGGCCGCTTCGTCGCGGCGTCGGCGTAGTCGTTCGATGAGGACGAGCCCGGCCGCGATCAGGACACCGATGATGAAAGGCGCGATGAGCAGAACGACGTATCGGCCCATGTCAACCTCCTCAGGGCCGTCTCCCAGCGTCTCTCGGTGAGCACGCCGGCCCGCTGAGGGGACCTTACCGCCGATGGCATCCCAGCGCAACGGAGGGGGCCCGGGCGCGACTGGTATGCTGAGCACGAGCGGGCGACCCCGATCGGGAGGTGAAGGATGGCGACGCACTCGAAGACGCATCACGCGGTGCAACGGCTGCGCCGTCTCGCGCGGCGGCGCCGGGAGGCCGAGCTGAGGAAGGCGCGCCTGGCGGGAGGCGGCAAGCCGCCCGCGAAGTAATCGCGCTCGACTAGGCGCCGTCCCGTCGATCGTGCGCGGCCTTGCGGTGCCGCCCCAGGTGCATGGGCAGCGCGAAGACGCTCGCGCAGTCGGGGCACGAGAGACTCCGCGGCCGGGGCGCGCTCGCGCGTGTGGCGCGCGTCGCCGGAGTGATCTCGGGTACGCCGAGCATGCGGCGGATCGCGTCGATGCGATCGCGCGGCACGCGGCGGCGAGCGACCCGGGCGCGCCGGGCCTCCTCGCTTTCCTGTCGAGCGAATTTCGCGGACAGCTTCATGAGGGAGCGTTCGCCCAAGAGCCTACCACGCCCGGAAGCCACGATGCGGGGCGAACGCGTCGACTGGCGGCCGGCGTACAATCACGACGGACTCACCACGATGGCGACGATCCCCGACGGCCTCCGGCTCCGAGAGCGCGTGCCGGTCCCGGCGCGCGCCCGGGCCGTCGAGCTTCCGCCGAACCTCCGGCGTTACGCCGAGACCGGGGAAGCGCTGATCGCCGAGCCGTTCCGGGGCATCACGGCCGACGGCGCGGTCACGCCGGACCTCTTCCCCATCCAGGCGACCGGGGTCTCCACGCGGCCGCTGCTCGACGCGGCCACGGCGTTCCTGAATTCACTGCACCGCAGCCAGCGGTCCCGAGCGCTGTTCGACGTCGACAGCGACGCATGGCGGCGCTGGAGCAACATCCATCCGTTCGTCATGCGCCACGGCGTGCCGCTCGACGAGCTGACCGCGACGCAGCGCGAGCGCGCGCTGGCCCTGCTCCGGGAGAGCCTGAGTGTCGGTGGGTTCCGGACGGCGCGCGACGTGATGCGCCTGAACGAGTACGTGCGGGTCATGACCGGTAGCGACGCCGAGTACGGGGAGTGGCTCTACTGGGTGAGCGTGATGGGCACGCCGTCGGCAGATGCGCCGTGGGGCTGGCAGCTCGACGGCCATCACCTCATCGTCAACTGCTTCGTCCTCGGCGATCAGGTCGTGATGACGCCCCTGTTCATGGGCTCGGAGCCGGTGGGGGTCGACACGGGGCCCCTGGCCGGCACCCGCGTGTTCCAGCCCGAGGAGCAGCAAGGGCTCGCACTCGTGCGCTCTCTCGCACCGGAGCAGCGACGTCGCGCCGTGCTGGCCGCCGAGTTGCCCGTCGAGCTGTTCACCGCGGCGTTCCGGGACAATGTCGCGCTCACGTACGAGGGCGTCCGCTTCGGCGAGCTCACGACGGCCCAGCAGCGCCTCCTGGTCGACGTGCTGCGCACGTACGTGGGCCGCATCCGCGAGGGCCACGCCACGGTCCGACTCGAGGAGGTCACCCGCCACTTGGCGGAGACCTGGTTCGCCTGGATGGGCGGCGTCGACGAGGACGACGTTTTCTACTACCGGCTGCACAGCCCGGTCATCCTCGTGGAGTTCGATCACCAGCGCGGGATCGTCTTCGACAACGACGCACCGTCCCGTCACCACATCCACACCGTCGTCCGCACGCCCAACGGCAACGACTACGGCTGCGATCTCCTCCGCCAGCACCACGCGCGGTTCGACCACGCGCGCCCCGATCACCGCCACGGGTGACGCGCCGGCGGAATTTTGCGGCGGGGAGCGGTGGTGACCTGTCAGCCGGCCAGTGACTCGATCGCGCCGACTTCCTGCTCGGACAGGGGCAGCGCGAGGCTGGCCAGGTCCTGCTGCATGTGCTCCGCGCTGGAGGTCCCGGTCAGCGGCAGCATCCCCACGGCCCGGGCGAAGCGGAAAATGACCTGGGCCGGCGTGGCGTGCTCGCGCGCGGCGATGCGGGTGACGAACGGATGGTGGAGCGCCTCGGGGTTCGCGGTCAGGAGCGAGAACCCCTGGTAGACGATGCCGCGCTCCGCGCAGAACGCGCGGACGTCACGGTCCCAGCCGAGCCGGGCGAAGCAGCGGTTCTGCACGAAGGCCGGCGGCTCGGCCCGGCTGGCCACCATCTGGATGAGGTGGCGAGGCGAGATGTTACTGACCCCCAGCAGTCGTGTGCGGCCGGCGTCGCGTTCCTTGATCATCGCGGCCCAGACCTCGGCGTCCGCGTCGCTCCATCCGCGTCCAGAGGCGGGGCCATGCAGCACGTAGCTGTCGATCTGGTCGGTGGCCAGATGCTCGAGGGAGCTGGCCAGCGACTGGGCGACCTGGGTGGCGAGATCGGCCGCCGGATCGTAGGGCAAGCGGTGATCCTGCCCGCCGCGATAGGTGAACTTCGTTTGAAGGAAGAGGTCGGCACGGGTGACGATGCCGGCGCGATAGGCCGCGGCGAGTCCCTGGCCGACACCGGCCTCGAAGTAGTGCCGTCGCTGGTTGGCGGTGTCGATCGCGCGAAAGCCCGTCCTGATCGCGAGCTCGGTCAGGGCCGGGGTACGGTCCTCCTTCCACGCAGTACCGTAGAGGAACTGGGGGACGGCCACCGAGGGTCGCGCGGTCACCGCATCATTCTGCCACGCATTCCCGCGAGGGGCGGCCGCTCTCGGTCGGTGAGGCCGGGCTCCCGTCGCCGCCGCGTCACACCGTCACCACCAGACCGTCGTGAGCGCACTCCTCGGGGACGTGGCCCACCTGCGCGAGCATCTCTCTGCTCATGTGGGTCAGGATCAGCCGCCGGGCCCCGACCTCGGCCTTGTGGGCCACGACGTCGGGATAGTTCAGGTGCCACTTGACGGGCTTGTCGTAGAAGTAGCACTCGGCGATGAACAGGTCGACACCGCGCGCCGCCCTCGCGACGTCCTCCGTCCACTCGGTGTCGCCGGTGTAGGCGATGCTCCTGCCTCCCACCTCCACGCGCACGGACACGGGGTTCGTCTCGCGCGTGTGGCGCGCCGGATAGCTGGTGACCACGAGGTCCAGGATCTCCTGCGGGCAGCCGGGTACCAGCTCGAGCCAGGACAGGTTGAACCTCGGCGTCATCACGTGCGAGCCCGGAAACAGGGCCTCGCGGATCTCGTCCATCCGCCGCTGCACGTCGCGCGGGCCCGCAACGGTCAAGGGCCTCGTCCGCTTCGCCGACAGCATCGCGTCGATGAGCAGGAACGGCACGCCGCCGCAGTGATCGCCGTGCAGGTGGGTGAGCACGATCGCGTCGATGGAATTGGGCTCGATGCCCTGCTGGGCGAGGGCGATCAGCGACGAGGCCCCGAAATCGAGCGCGACGCGAGAGCGCGGTCCGTCGACCAGGATGCATGTCTGGAAGCGGCCGCCGCTGCCGAACGAGTCCCCGGAACCGACGAACCGCACGCTGACGCTCATGCCGACGCCCTCCCGCGCCGCCCGATCTTACCGCCGCGTGGAGAGCCGCGTCTCGGTCTCCGGAGGTTGATTCCGACCGGCGCCGTGGACGGCGCCGGTCGGACGTGGGCGGGATGAGCTACCGGCCGCGGCCGTGGCCGCGCGAACCGCCACCCTGCCGGTCATCGTGCTTGCGTTCCCAGCGCTCCTCGCGCTCACGCCACTCGCGCTCATGGGCGGCCTCGCGCCAGTCGCGCCCCCAGTAGGTGTCCCAGCGGGGCGGCGCGCCATGCGTCCAGCCTCGCCAGTGAGCGGGTGGGGCGTGGTAGTAGCGCACCGGGACGCGCAGGATCGGGGCCGGCACGTAGAACGGCTCGACGACCGCCCATGGCCCGTTCCAGGTGGGGCCGACGTACCAGCCGTTGCCGTGGAACGCCCAGTACTGGTGGCTGTAGAAGAAGATATTGGCGGGAGCCTGCGGCGCGTAGTAGACGGGCGCGCCGGGAATGATCGCGAACGCCGGCGGCCCGGGAAGGTTGATCCCGATATCGACGCGCACCTCCGCACGCGCGGGAACCGCCGCGGCCACCAGGATCAGGGCCGCCAGCATCAATGAACGGCGCATGGTCACCTCCATCGAGCGTGTTCGCACGGTATTTCCCATCATAGCGGTGGCCGCGCCGGCGTCCCCAGCGCGCCGTCCGCGCGTGGCGTCCGGTAAGATGGCGCCGATGTTGACGTCGAACCGATGGATTGACACCCGGCCGTGAGCGACGGCGCCGCTCGGCCCTTCTACGGGCGCTTCGCATGGGCCTACGATCTGCTGAGCGACCGGCCGATCATCGAGGAGTGCGCTCACATCGCGTCGATCATCGTCGACCGTGGCCTGCCTCCCGACGCGCGCGTCCTCGACGCCGGTTGCGGGACCGGCCGCTACGCGGTCGAGCTGGCACGGCGCGGATTTCGGGTCACCGGGCTCGACGCGTCCGACGACCTCCTCGCGGTGGCCCGACGGCGCCCGGGCGCGACCTCCGTCGCCTTCCTTCTCGCCGATCTCACGTCACTGCCGCCCCCGCCCCACGATGCGGTCCTATGCCGCGGGGTGCTCAACGACGTCCTCGAAGACCGGCTCCGTCGTGACGCCTTCCTGGCTTTCGCGCGGACGCTGAAACGCGGC
>JBKOZA010000105.1:0-4586 GCA_046725675.1 Candidatus Methylomirabilota bacterium | reverse complement strand
GGGCACCACCCGGCCCGCCGCCGGCCGCGGCGTCGGACGACGATCCCCCTGCCGGCAGCGGCTCCCGTCGCGCTTCGCCGAACCGTCGCTCACCGCTGCCGCGGTGCCCGTGGTCGCGGCCGCCACGTCGCCCGGTCCGATCGTCGCGCCCCCGGCGAGCATCGAGACGGGCGCGGCGCTCCTCGGCGTAGCGGCGGCGCTCCTCGGCGGTCGGCTTGATCTCGGGCAGGATGAGATCGTCCTCCGGCCACTCGACGCCGATCTTCTGGCCGATGAACTTCTCGATGCCCTCCAGGTAGAGGGCGCTCGCCTCGTCGACGAGGGCGATGGCCTTGCCACCGGCGCCGGCCCGCGCGGTGCGGCCGATGCGGTGGACGTAGTCCTCGACGTCCTGCGGCAGGTCCCAGTTGATGACGTGGCTGACCGCCTCGATGTGCAGGCCGCGTGAGGCGACGTCGGTGGCGACCAGCACCGGCAGCTGCCCGTCCTTGAAGTCGTTGAGGATGCGCAGGCGGCGCTTCTGGTCGACGTCGCCGGTCAGCGCGCGGGCTTCCCAGCCGTTACGGGTGAGGCGATCCTCGAGCCGGCGCGCCTCCTCGCGGGTGTTGGCGAAGATCAGGATGCGGTCGCCGCCCTCGCGGCGCAGCAGGCCCAGGAGCAGCCCGAACTTCTCCTCCCGGCCGACGTGGTAGAGCAGCTGCTCCACGCGCTCGGCCGTCTTCTGCTGCGGCATGATGGTGATCTGGCTGGGATTGTTCATGAACTCCCAGGTGAGCTCCAGCACGCGGAACGACAGCGTCGCCGAGAAGAGGAACGACTGCCGGCGCTCCGGAGGCGGCAACCGGCGGAGGATGAAGCGCAGGTCGGCGATGAAGCCCATGTCGAACATGCGATCGGCCTCGTCGATGACGAGGACCTCGACCCGGCGGGGCGACCACACGTGCTGCTTGAGGTAATCGATGAGCCGTCCCGGCGTGCCGACCAGCACGTCGCACCCGGCGCCCAGCGAGTCGCGCTGCCGGGCGTAGTCGATGCCGCCGTACACGGCCTGGATGCGGAACGGCGTGAAGCGCCCCAGCTGGTGGGCGTCCGATTCGATCTGCACGACCAGCTCACGGGTGGGGGCGATGATGAGCACGCGGGGCGCGCTCGGCGCCGAGGCCGACGGCGCCGGCGCGCGTAGCATCCGGGTGAAGGCGGCGATCAGGAACGCCGCCGTCTTGCCGGTCCCCGTCTGGGACTGGCCGGCCACGTCCTTGCCCTTGAGGGCGAGGGGCAGCGCGGCCTCCTGGATGGGCGTGGCCCTGACGAAGCCGGCCTCGCGGACACCCCGCATGACGGGTTCGGGCAGGTCGAGGATGGCAAAGTCCACGGCTACAGGTCCGGCGCGGCGGCCGCTCGTCCCGCCACTACGCCCCCGTCACGCGCTCTCCGCCGCCGCCACCGTCGCCGGTTTGCGGCCGAAGATGCGCGCGCACACGATGCCGACCTCGTAGAGGAGGATCAGCGGGCCAGCCATCAGCGTCTGGTTGAAGGCGTCGGGGGTCGGGGTCAGGATGGCGCCGGCCACGAAGGCGCCCAGGATCGCGTACTTGCGGTTGCGGGCCAGCATCCGCGCGTTCACGACGCCCATGCGGGCTAGCAGCGTGAGGGCCAGCGGCAGCTCGAAGACGGCGCCGAAGGCCAGCGTGAACTTCAGCAGGAAGTCGATGTGGTTCTGGATGGTGATCATCGGCTTGAGGCCGGGCCGCGCGTAGCCGAGCAGGAAGTTGAGCGCGTAAGGCGTGACCACGAAGAGGGAGAACGCGCCGCCCAGCAGGAACATGACCGAGCCGACGATGACGAAGGGCGCGGCGTACTTCTTCTCGTGCTGGTGCAGCCCGGGGGCGATGAACGCCCACACCTGCCACAGGATGACCGGCGCCGCGATGAACACGCCGGCGATGAGGCCGACCTTCATCTGCACCCAGAACGCCTCGGCCGGCGCCGTGAAGACCAGCTCGTACCCGAGCTTCGTCACCGGCCGGGCCAGCCAGTCGACCAGGGTCTGGCTGAAGGGCAGCGCGATGGCGGTGCCGGCCAGGAGGCCGTAGAGCGCGCGCACGATCCGCACGCGCAGCTCGCCCAGGTGCTCCATGAACGGCATTTTGTCGTCGACACCACGGGCCATCGCTACCACGCGCGGACGAAGTGACGGAGCACGCCGACGCCCCTTCCGGCTGCAAACCCCTCGCGGATGGCCGCGGTGACGTAGGCCTTGGCCTCGCCCACGGCGGCGACGAGCGGCGTGCTGTGGGCCAGCGCGGCCGCGATGGCCGCCGACAACGTGCAGCCGGTGCCGTGCGTGTTGGCGGAGTCGAGGCGGGGCGCGGGAAAGCGCGTGAAGGCGTGGCCGTCGTAGAGGAGATCGGTGGCGCTGTCGGCCAGGTGACCACCCTTGACCAGCACGTGGCGCGGCCCCCGGGCGTGGATCCGCCGGGCGGCTTCCTCCATGTCGATCTCGGTCTTGACCGACATGTCGGCCAGCACGGCCGCCTCGTGCAGGTTCGGCGTCACCACCTCGGCCAGCGGCAGCACGGCCTCGAGAAGGGCCGCCCGGGCGTCCGGCTGCAGCAGAGGCGCCCCCGACTTGGCCACCATCACGGGATCGAGCACCACGCGCGTCTGCCCGTGGGCGGCCAGGCGCTCGGCGACGGCGCGGATGATCGGCGCCGTCGACAGCATCCCGAGCTTGACCGCGTCGGCGCCGAAGTCGTCGAGCACCGCGTCCAGCTGCAGCGCGACGAACTCGGCCGGCAGGTTGTGCACGCCGGTCACGCCAACGGAGTTCTGCGCCGTCACGGCGGTGATCACGGACATCCCGAACACCTGGAACGCCGAGAAGGTCTTGAGGTCAGCCTGGATACCGGCACCGCCGCCGGAATCCGACCCGGCGACGGTCAACGCCTTGGGAACGCCCATAGACTGACGCAGTATACGCGCCGGTCCGAGGCGTCACAACCAACGCGGTCGCCGTTGACGCGTCCGCGGACTGCGTTGCGGCGGCGGAGCGGCGGGCGCTGGCACTGCGGGCGCGCCGGCATGGCTCGCCTGTCGCCGTAACTCGCTCCGGGCACGGCTCGCTCGGCCCCCCATCCCCCTCCGGGGGTTTGCGCGGAACCCGGTGAATCGTCGGCGGCTCGCTCGCCGTGCCCTGCGCTCGAACGGCGACGACGGCTCGCCATGATCGCGCGCCCGCGGTACCAGCGCCCACCGCCCCGCCACCGCAGCGCAGTCCGCGGACGGGTCAGGCCTCGGCGGGGATGATGATCGTGAATTCGCCGCGGACGCCGCCGGTGGCGGTGAGGCGGTCGCGATGGGCGGTGGGCGTCGCCCGAATCAGCTCCTCGAAGTGCTTGGTCAGCTCGCGGGCGACGACGATCTCGCGCTCGCCGAACACCGTGCCGATCGCCTCGAGGGTCGCCAGGATCCGGTGCGGCGACTCGTAGAGCACGATCGTCGTCTCGAGGGCCCTGAGCGCGGTCAGGCGATTCAGGCGCCGGCCGGGCTTGATGGGCAGGAAGCCGTCGAAGACGAAGCGGTCGGCGGGCACGCCGGCCGCCGACAGCGCGGCGGTCAGGGCGCTGGCCCCCGGCACCGGGACGACCGGCACGCCGGCCGCCCGCGCGTCCCGGACGAGCAGGAAGCCGGGGTCGGAGATGCCCGGCGTGCCGGCGTCGGTGACGAGCGCCACCGCTCGGCCCTCGGCGAGCCGGCGCAGGAGCTGCGCCCCGCGGGTGAGCTTGTTGTGCTCGAAGTAGGAGACGGTCGGGGTGTGGATGTCGAAGTGCGCCAGCAGCGCCCGCGTCCGCCGCGTGTCCTCGCACGCGATCACGTCCACCTCCCGCAACACCCGCAGCGCCCGCGCAGAGACGTCCTCCAGATTCCCGATCGGAGTCGCCACGACGAAGAGCTTCCCCGTCACGCTTCGAGCGCGGGCTTTGCCCGCGCAATCCTGTTTCTGGGGGAGGCATCGGAGGGGGCCGCCGAGGCCCCCTCCGATGTTCTTATGCGGTTTGCTCCCTGGGCTCGGAGACCAGGACCGGCCGCTCGCGGCTGAGGATCACCTCGCGGGTGATCACGCACTCCTTCAGGCCCTGGATGGAGGGCAGCTCGTACATGATCTCCAGCATGACCTCCTCCAGGATGGCGCGGAGCCCGCGGGCGCCCGTGCCCCGCTTGAGCGCCTCGCACGCGATGGCGGCCACGGCGTCGTCGGTGAACTTCAGCCGGACCTTCTCCAAGTCGAAGTACTTCTGGTACTGCTTGATGATCGCGTTCTTCGGCTCCTTGAGGATCCGCACCAGCGCCGGCTCGTCGAGGTCGTGCAGGCTGGCGATGACCGGCAGCCGCCCGACGAACTCGGGAATGAGACCGTACTTGAGGAGGTCCTCGGGCTGGTTCATGGCCAGCAGATCGCCGACGCGGCGGTCCTCCCGGCTCTTGATCTCGGCCCCGAAGCCCATGCCCGAGCGGCCCACCCGCGACTCGATGATCTTGTCCAGGCCCACGAACGCGCCGCCGCAGATGAACAGCACGCTGGAGGT
>JBKOZA010000104.1:0-6072 GCA_046725675.1 Candidatus Methylomirabilota bacterium | reverse complement strand
AGGCCCACCATCGCCAGCAGGGCGCGCGCCCGGGCGCGCGCGGCCGTCTCCTCGGCGGTGCCGCGGAACGGCGGGCGGCTCCACGCGCGGAGGAGCCCTCCGCGCGTGCGGCAGTGGCGGCCGATCAGCACGTTGTCGAGCACGCTCATGCCGGCGAACAGGCGGATGTTCTGGAACGTGCGGCCGACGCCGAGTGCCGTCCGGCGGTGCGGCCGCAGGCGATCGATACGGAGCCCTCGCAGCCGGATCTCACCGTCGTCGGCGGCGACGATCCCGCTCACGCAGTTGAGCAGCGTGGTCTTGCCCGAGCCGTTGGGTCCGATGAGCGCGTGCACGGCGCCCGGCTCGATCGACAGATCGACACCGTCCAGCACCCGCAGCCCCCCGTACGACTTGTTGATTCCCCGCAGCTCGAGCAGCACGCGGCGATGCTGACTAGAAATCGACCTTGACGAGCTGAGCGTCCTTGACCGTCAGCACGGTGGCTTGGCCAGCGCCGTCGCGCTCGGCGTTGATCGTCGTCAGGCCCGTGATGCCGTCGAAGTCCTTCACCTTCGTCCAGCCCACGCGGATGCGGTCGCGGTCGGCGTCGAGGTCCTTCGGCTCGTTGGTGACACCGCCGGCCTCGATGACGGCCTTCATGATGTAGACGTTGTCGTACGACCGCATTCCCCCGTAGTTGGGCTTCTTTCCGCCCGACTTCTCCATGAACTTCTTGAGGAAAGCGACCGTCTTGGGCCTGGGATCGTCCGGCCAGCCGGCCGAGCCGATGATCGATCCCTCCCCGTCCTTGCCCACGAGCTTGGCGAACTCCGGCGATCCCACGCACGCGCTGGCCAGGAAGGGCTGCTTGAGGCCCTGCTTGCGCGCTTCCCGCACGATGTTGGCCGCCTGCTGGTAACACGCCCCCAGCGCGATCCCGTCGGGGTTGAGCCCCTTGACCCGGGTGATCTGGGCGCTGAAGTCGATGTCTTTCGTCTGGTAGGTCAGCGACTCCTTGACCTCGATGCCGGACTTCTTGAGCAGCGCGGGTAGGACGGCGCCGCCCTCGGCGGCCGACACGGCGTCGGCGGAGTCGTAGATGATCGCGGCCGTCTTGATCCCGTAGCGCTTCTGCCAGATCTCCACCGCCGGGGCCAGCTGCTTGTCGCTGGTCAGCGTGTTGCGGAACGCCCACTGGGAGAGCGCCGAGATGCCCGGCTTGGCCGAGCACTGCGAGACGATCATCGTCTTGAGCCGATCGAGCAGCGGCGCCAGCGCCTCGAACTCGGAGGAGAAGCACGGGCCCAGGATGGCCAGCACCTTGTCCTCGAGGGTCAGCTTGCGGGCCAGCGAGATGGCCGGGGCCACCTCGGTGCCGGTGTCCTGGATCAGCACCTCGAGCGGCACGCCGCCGACACCGCCCGCCTTGTTGATCTCCTCCACGGCGATCTCGGTGGCGATCTTGCTGTGCTCGCCCCACTCCGCCCCCTTGCCGGTGATCGAGTAGATGGCGCCCAGCTTGGCGGACTTGCCGGCCAGCTTGGCGGCAGGAGCACGTCCGGCGAGGCCGCCGATCAGCAGCCCACCGGCGACGACGACGATCAGCCAACGAGTTCTCATCGCGCGACCTCCTTCACCGGGCCCGGACGCCACCGGCGCATCGCCACCAGCAGGCGATGGTCGATCAGTCCCTGGGGCCGGACGATCATGACCGCGAGCATTGCCAGGCCATAGAGCGCGAGCCGCCACTCCTTCAAGAAGCGCAGCCATTCGGGCAGCAGCGTGAGGACCGCCGCCCCCACCAGCGCGCCCCAGAACGTCTCGATTCCCCCTACCACGACGAACGTGAACGGCATGACCGACCGGGCGAAGCCGAACTCCTCGGGCTCGATGAACTGCACGTAGTGCGCCCACAGCGCGCCGGCCAGACCCGCCACCACCGCCCCCACGGTGAACGACGCCAGCTTGGCCCGGGTGACGTCGATGCCGACCACCTCGGCCGCCAGCTCGTCGCGGTTGATCGCGGCGAACGCGCGGCCCATCCGCGAGCTGGCCGTGCGAGCGGCGAGCACCGCCACCGCCACGGCCAGCCCCGCCACCACCGGCAGCGAGGTCACGAACGGCATCCCGCGGAAGCCCTGGGCGGCGCCGGTGGGCGAGAAGTTGAGAAAGAATACACGCACGATCTCCCCGAAGGCCATGGTCATCAGGACCAGATAGATCCCGCGCACGCGCAGCGCCGGCAAGCCGACCAGCGCGCCGACGACGCCGGCAGCGAGCGCGCCAGCGGCGAACGCCGGCGGCCACGGCCACCCGTGCGTCGCGGTCAGCCACGCCGAGAGGTAGGCCCCGATGGCCATGAAGCCTCCCTGGCCGAGCGAGAGCTGTCCGGCCGACAGCGGGAAATAGAGCGACAGCGCCAGGATCAGGTTGATCCCGAGCTGGATCAGCACGTCCTCGAAGTAGGGGCTGATGCTAGTCCCTCCGGGGCAGGCGCAGGCCGAGCAACCCCTCGGGCCGCAGCATGAGCATCACCATCACGGCGCCGAATGCGAAGGCGTCGCGATACGAAGACGCCAGGTAGGCGACGCCGAGCACCTCGAACACACCGAGGACCAGGCCACCCAGCATCGCGCCGGGGACGTTGCCCAGGCCGCCCAGCAACATCACCACCAGCCCCTTGATGCCCATCTGCACGCCGATGAACGGATGCACCGAGTTGTAGGCGAGGCCGACCAGGACGCCGGCCGCGCCGGCCAGCGCCGAGGCGACGAAGAAGACGAGCAGCACGACGGCGGTGGTGTTGACGCCGAGCAGGCCGGCAACGGTGGGATCCTCGGCCGTCGCCCGCACCGCCCGCCCCGCCCGCGTGCGGGCCAGGAACAGGTGCACGGCCCCCATGAGCACCAGCGCCGCCGCCAGGATGAACGCCTGCACCGACGACACGCGCAGCGGTCCCAGCTCCCACAGGGTCAGCGCGATGGTGGGCGGAAAGCCCTTCTGCTCGGGGCCGAAGTACCAGCGAGCCGTTTCCTGCAGGGCGATGCCCGCGCCGATCGTCGTCGCCAGCGGGGCCAGGTGGTGGGCTCCGCGGAGAGGGCGGAAGGCGACGCGCTCGACGAGGAGTCCGAGGACCCCGGTGGCGAGCATCGCCGCCGCCAGCGCCAGCATGATGCTGCCCCCGCAGTGACCGGCCACCACCAGCCCCACGAACGCGCCGACCATGAAAACCTCGCCGTGGGCCAGATGCAGCATACCCAGCACGCCGAAGATCAGCGTGTACCCGATCGCGATGAGCGCGTACACCGCGCCCAGCATGACGCCGTTGACCAGCTGCTGGAGCAGCATCGCTAGCTCGACCCGCGCCTGCGCGTCGCGCGCATGGCAGCTCGTCAGCGCCCGCCGCGCAGGATGGGCGCAGCGGCCTGCACGGCTTTCACGATGCCGTGATAGCCGGTGCAGCGGCAGAGGACGGCGGAGAGGCCCTCGCGGACCTGGGCCTCGGTAGGGTCGGGGTTCGTGCGCAGGAGATCGAGGGCGGTCAGCAGCATGCCCGGCGTGCAGAAGCCGCACTGCAGCGCGTGGTGCTCTCGGAATGCCTCCTGGAGCGGGTGGAGGGCGCCGTCCTTCATCAGCCCCTCGATCGTCGTGAGCTCGGCGCCGTCGGCCTGGACCGCCAGCATGAGACACGAGCGGGCCGCCTCGCCGTTCACGAGGATCGTGCAGGCGCCGCAGACGCCGTGCTCGCAGCCCACGTGGGTGCCTGTGAGCCCGAGATCCTCGCGCAGGAAGTCGACGAGGAGCTTGCGCGGCGGGCAGCGGCCCTCGCGCGGCGTGCCGTTGACCGTCAGGCGGACGCTCGCCGGGTCACCGAGCCCGGTCGAGATCGTCGGTGGCGTGCTCAACGACGGCTCCGTGCGAGCGACGTGCGGATGGCCCGGGCCGTGAGCACGCCCGTGAGGTGGCGCCGGTAGTCCGCGGAGGCGTGCACGTCGGAGTCTGGCTGGACGAGCTCGGCCGCCCGGGCCGCGGCCGCCTCGATCGCGGACTCGCCCAGGCCGTCGCGCTCGAGAATCTCCTCGGCCGCGCGCAGGCGCACCGGTACGGGGCCGGCGCCGGCTGTGGCCAGGCGCGCCATCAGGCACCGGGGGCCGTCGGACAGGATCAGCGCGGCGATGCCCACGATCGCGAAGTCGCCGTGCCGTCGCGCGAACTCCTCGAAGGCGTGGCCGGCGCCGGTGGGCGCGGCCGGTAGCCTCACCTCGACCAGGAGCTCGTCGGGGGCCAGCGTGGTGGTGAGGTACGTCTCGAACAGCTCGGCGGGCTTGAGCGTCCGGCGGCCGCGCGGCCCCTGCACGACGACCTCGCCGTCGAGCGCGGTCAGCACGGCCGGATACTCGGCCGAGGGATCGGCGTGCGCGAGGGACCCCCCGATGGTGCCGCGCGAGCGGATCGGCAGGTGGCCCACCCAGCGCGTGGCCTCGAGGAGCAGGGGCAGGCGCCGGGCGATCACGGGCGAGAACTCGATCGTCCGCTGGCGGGTCATGGCGCCCAGCGCCAGCGTGCCGTCGTGCTCGCGCACGTAGGAGAGCGCCGGGATGCGGTTCACGTCGACGAGCGCGGCCGGGCGCGCGAGCCGGAAATTCAGCATCGGCATCAGGCTCTGACCGCCGGCGAGTACCTTGGCGTCGCCGCCGTATCGCACAAGCAGCTCGACGGCCTCGTCGACACTGCCTGGCGCGTGGTAGTCGAAGCGCGCCGGCTTCACGCCCGGAGCCTGGCCCGAGCGGCCTGGATCAGCGCGTGCACGCGCGTCGGCGTCATCGGCAGCTCGGTGATGCTGATGCCCAGCGGCCGGAGCGCGTCGCTGACCGCGTTGGCGATGACGGCCGGCACGGTCATCGAGGACGACTCGCCGAGACCCTTGGAGCCCAGCGTCGTCAGTGGCGAGGGCGAGACGACGTGCGCGATCTCGATCTCCGGCGCCTCGCCGGCCGTCGGTACCAGGTAGTCCATGAACGTCCCGGTCAGGAGCTGCCCGTCGTCGTCGTAGGCCAGCTCCTCGAGGAGCGCACCGCCGAGGCCGTGCAGCGCCCCGCCGTAGATCTGCCCCTCGACGATCATCGGATTGATGATCGTGCCGGCGTCGTGGACGGTGACGTATTTCAGGATCTTGATCGCGGCCGTCTGCGGGTCGACCTCGACCGCCATCACCTCGGCGATGAAGCCGTAGGTGTTGGAGGAATTGACCCGGTCCTCGGCGTCCACCGACCTGGCCACGCCGAAGCCGAACACGGCGGTGGCCTGCAGGCCGGGCTCCATGTCCTCCGGCAGCGACTCGGTGTTCCAGTGGGCGCGGCCGGCCAGGTCCTTGATCGAGTAGGCGACCCCCGTGCCGGTCTTGCGGCGCACTCCGCCGTCGCGGAACTCCAGCTCCGCGACGGGCACATCCATCAGGTGAGCGGCGTAGTGCACGAGCTTGTCCCTCAGCTTGCGCACGGCCAGGGCCACCGCGCTCGTGCCCACCGACCCGAAGCGGCTCGAGTAGGTACCGGACGAGATCGACCAGACGCGCGTGAAGGTGTCCATCTCGTCGACGACCGTCACGTCGCGCGGCTCCAGGCCGAGCTCGTCGGCCACGATCTGCGAGACGATCGTCTGGTGCCCCTGCCCCTGGGGCGTGCTGCCGAGGATCGCGATCACCCGCCCCAGCGGGTCGATCTTCACGGTGGCGGAGTCGACGGCGCCCGACTTCGGCAGGTACTCGGGCTTGGCGCGGAACTGGGGGTCGAGCGCGGTGGCCACGTAGCCCATGTTGGAGACCGACGGATCCACCGCCAGCGCCAGGCCGATGCCGACGTAGCGGCCGCCGGCGCGCGCCGCCGCCTGCTGGCGGCGCAGCTCCGCGTACCCCGCGACGTCCAGCGCCTTGTCGAGCGCCGCCTGGTAGTCGCCGCTGTCGTAGAGGCCGCCGCTCGGCGTCCGGTACGGGAAGCGGTCGGCCCCGATCAGGTTGCGGCGACGGATCTCCACCGGATCGATCCCGAGCCGCTCGGCCAGCAGGTCCATCATCCGCTCCGTCTCGAAGTA
>JBKOZA010000103.1:0-5790 GCA_046725675.1 Candidatus Methylomirabilota bacterium | reverse complement strand
CCGCGACGAGCTGCACGCGCGGCTCGAGGCCGGCGCCGACATTCCCGACTGCCCCGGCTGCGGGGGAGTCGTGAAGCCTCACACGATCCTGTTCGGCGAGGCGATGCCGCGGGCGGCGATGGACGAGGCCGAGCGCAGAGCGTGTGCGGCAGACCTGTTCGTCGTGCTGGGCTCCTCGCTCACGGTCTATCCCGCCGCCTACATTCCCGTCCACGCTCGTCGCGCGGGCGCCACCCTGGTCATCGTCAACCTGGAGCCAACCCCCCTGGACGGCGAGGCGCAACTGGTGATTCGCCAGTCCGCGGGCGCGGTGATGGCGGCAGTCGTCCACCGCGTGCTGGAGCCTGTGACCCAGGCTCGAGTGACCCAAGGAGGGTGAGCGTCCCGTGTCCGTCGACGACGCCGCGCTGATCGAGGAGTTCGTACGGGCCCGCGCCGAGGGCCGGCTTCACCGTCCACCGAGCGAGCAGGGCCGCCGTCTCGACCTGACCGAGGCGTACCGATTACAGGACAAGCTGCGCGAGACGCTGCTCGCGGGGGGCGAGCGGCTGGCAGGCTGGAAGGCCGCGTTCACCTCGCGCGCCGCGCAGCAGGCCAACGGGCTCGAGGAGCCGGGCTGCGCGTTCTTGCTGGCCTCCGGCGTGCTGGCCAGCCGCGCCGAGGTGACGTTCTCCCGCTTCAGCGCGATCGCCGTCGAGGCCGAGATCGCGTTCGTCATGCGGCACGATCTCGCCGGCCCTGGGGTGACGGCGGCCCGGGCAGCCACGGCCGTGGAGGGCGCGCTGCCGGCGCTGGAGGTCGTGGACTTCCGGTACAGCGGCAAGCCGGCCGGCACCGACGTGATCGCCGAGGGCGTCTACGCGGCCGCCATCGTGCTCGGGGGCGCGCTGACGCCGATCACGGGCCTCGACCTCGCGCTGGAGGGGCTCGTCTACGAGCAGAGCGGCACGATCGCAGCCACGGCCACGGCGGCCGAGGTCATGGGCAACCCGCTCAACTCGCTGGCGTGGGTGGCGAATCACCTCGGCCCCCGTGGGCTCGGCCTGCGCGCCGGCGACGTCGTCATGACCGGCTCGGTCTCCAAGCTGCTGCGGCCCCGGGCGGGCGACACGGTGCGGGCGACCTATACTCGCCTGGGCTCGACCTCGGTCCGCTTCGCCTGATGCTCGCGCGCGCCGGATCGCCAGCCTCGTGAGCGGTATCAGCGTCGACACGCTCGTCGCCCGCACCCGGGCGCGTCTGCCCGGCCGCGCTCGCCGCGTGGTACCGCCCGGAAGCCTCGTGCGGGCCGCCGTGCTGGTACCCATCGTCGACCGGGGCGAGGCGTGCCTGGTCTTCGCCCAACGGACCGAGCGCGTGGGCCACCACGCCGGTCAGATCTCGTTCCCGGGGGGCCGCATCGACCCGGACGACGCCGACGATCTGCACGCGGCACTGCGCGAGGCCGAGGAGGAGGTCGGGCTGGCCCCGGCGAAGGTGGAGGCGCTCGGCGCCCTCGACGACACCGAGACCGTCGCCACGCAGTTCGTGATCACGCCCTGGGTCGGCGTGGTCCGCGGGCCGGTGGTGTGGCAGCCCGACGGTCACGAGATCGCGAAGGTGATCGAGGTCCCGGTGGCGGCGCTGCTCGCGCGAGGCTGCTTCCGGCTCGAGTCGTGGCAGCGCAACGGCGTGGCCCGCGACGTGTACTTCTACGACTACCAGGACGTGACGATCTGGGGCGCGACGGCCCGCATCCTCAAGCAGTACCTCGATCTGGTCGAGCCGGAGTGAGCGAGGCCAGGCGCCAGCCACTGTGGACGCGGTAGGTCTGTGCGCCGCGTGCGCGCACGCGCGCCCGATCGTATCGGGGCGCGGCTCGACGTTCTGGCTCTGCGGCCTCAGCGCGACGGACGCTCGGTTCCCGAAGTATCCGCGCCTGCCGGTCGTGCGCTGCGCCGGATTCGACGGTCCTCGAGAGCCCCGCGAGGAGCCGCCGTCAGCGCCGGACGCGCGCAGCACCCCGGGGTAGCCGTGGCGCTGCGCGCGCGAGACGCGCCGTGACCCGATCCTAGCGAGGCAACGCCGACGGCGTCGGCGCGCCGAACGTCATGTCGATCGCGACCGCGTCGCCCTCTCTCACGATGGTTCCCGCCGGCGGTCGGAAGGCGAACGAATCGCCGTCGGCCAGCCGCACCTTCACGGTCCCGTCGCGACCGAGGTCGGTCACGCGGCCGTACATCCGGACGATGCTGTTCGGCGCGGCCACCACCGTCCCCGCCGGGGCTGCCGCCACGACGGTGGTCGAGCCGGACGCCGGCACGACGTACTGGCCGTTCTGGTACACCACCGGCGTGCCAGACACGATCGTGACCGGAGTACCCGGCCGCACCTGACGGAGCATTACCGGCTGCCCGTTGACGTAGACCGCCTGTTCGCCGCTCACGCGGTACATCTGCCCGTTGTCCAGGACGACGACCCGCTGTGGCTCGTCGACCCGTACGACCGTGCCCCGGTACTCCTGCGTGCCCCGGTACTCCTGCCCCGCTCCCGTCGTGCGGTTGATCGGCTCGTCCCGGTTGAGGTACGCGGATGGGCTCGTCGCGCACCCGCCGCTCGCGACGAACGCTAGCCCGACGACCCCCAGCATCGCGTGACGGGTGAACCGTGTCGAAACTCCTGTACGCATTGCGCTGTCCTCCCTCATGGTCTCAAGGGGAGGACGCCGCAAGCGGCTTGCCAGCGAGACGATCACGGGAGCCACAGGTACAAGAACCTGGGCCCGGCGCCGGCCAGGCCGACGAGCTGCGACAGCGTCGCGAACGCCCCGGCGTCCGTGTCTGCCCGCGCGTAATACGTTGCGCGATACTCGCGGGGGCGCTTGTAGACGATCACCCGGGCCTCGTCCACGCCGGCCGCCGCGCGGGCGGCCGCCACGGCGTCCGGCAGATAGCCGATGCGGTCGACGAGCTTGTGGCCGAGCGCCTGCTCGGCGGTGTAGATGCGACCGTCCGCCAGCGTCGCGGCCGTCGCGGCCGGGATGCGCCGGCGCTCGACGACCTTGCCGACGAATTGCCGGAACAGGTCGTCGATGACGGACTGGAAGATCGCGCGCTCCTCCGACGTGAGCTGGCGGAAGGGGCTGCCCATGTCCTTGCGCTCGCCGGACTTGATGGCGGCCGTCGCCAGCCCCACCTTCTGCATGAGCCCCTCGGCGTTGAGGCTGATCATGATCACGCCGATGGAGCCGGTGACCGTCGTGGGATGGGCCACGATCGTGTCGGCGGCGAGGGCGACGTAGTACCCGCCAGAGGCGGCGACGTCGAGCATGGAGGCGACCACCGGCCGACCGGTCGCGCGTTTGAACTCCTCGAGCTCCCGGAAGATGATGTCGGACGCCGTGACGGTGCCGCCCGGGCTGTTGATGCGCAGCAGGACGGCACGCACCTTGGCGTCGTGCCGGGCCTTGGTCAACTCCTCGCGCACCCGCACGAGCAAGGGCACCCGGGCGGGCGGCGTGCCGAGCGTGAGCGTTCCCGACGGCGCCTCGTCGGACAGGAATCCCGAGACGTCCATGAGGAGAATCTTGGCGTCGCCATGGCCCTCGACGGTCTCTTCCTCGAGGGGACGGATGCGCGGGGAGAGGTCGATGGAGATCACCGAGCAGCCGGCCAGGACCAGGGCGAGCGCGAGCGCTTCGAGTCGTCGCATGGCGACCAGTATACTCAGCGGCGCCTTGCGGGCGATGACGGCCGCCGGCATAATCGGGCCGCCGATGAGCCTCACGCTGGAAGACGTCCGCGCGGCCGCTCGCCGGCTCGGTAACCGCATTCACCGCACGCCGGTCATCTCGTGCCAGTCGTTCGACGACGCGAGCGGCCACACGGTGTTCTTCAAGTGCGAGAACCTGCAGCGCGCGGGCGCCTTCAAGATCCGCGGGGCGTTGAACAAGCTGCTCACCCTGACGCCGGCCGAGCGCGAGCGCGGCGTCGTCGCCTTCTCCTCGGGCAATCACGCCCAGGGCGTCGCGCTGGCGGCCCGCATGGTGGGGACCACGGCGATCATCTGCATGCCGACCGACGCGCCGGCCCTCAAGCTGGAGGCCACCCGTAACTACGGCGCCGAGGTCGTATTCTACGACCGCCTGACCGAGGACCGGGAGCAGGTCGCGCGCGGCATCGTCGAGCGCAGCGGGCGCGTCCTGGTACCGCCCTACGACGATCCCGCCATCATGGCCGGACAGGGCACGGCGGCGCTCGAGCTGCTCGAGGACGTGCCCTCGCTCGACGCGCTGCTGGCGCCGGTGGGCGGGGGCGGGCTCATGGCCGGCTGCGCCACGGTGGCGCGCGCGCTCTTCCCGGGTCTGCAGATCTTCGGCGTGGAGACCGAGACCGCCAACGACACGTACCTGTCGCTGCGGCGGGGCGAGCGCGTGACGATTCCACCGCCGCCGACCATCGCCGACGGCATCCGGCTGACGACGCCGGGGAAGCTCACGTTTCCCATCTTGAAGGCCAGCGTGACCGACATCCTGCTGGTGAGCGACGGCGAGGTCCGCGCCGCCGTCCGCTTCCTCGCGCAGCGGGCTCGCATCGTCGTCGAGCCCACCGGCGCCGTCCCCGCCGCCGCCGTCCTCTCCGGCCACCTGCCCCTGGCGCGTGCCGCCCGCGTCGGGGTCATCCTCTCCGGCGGCAACATCGACGCCGACCTCCTGATCGAGATCCTCCGCGGAGCCTAGCCCCGTCCCTCGCTAGCGGCGGTGGAAGGCGGGGATGACGTCGGTGGCCAGCTGGGCCAGCTGGTCGAGCATGCGGTCGGGCGGACACATCGGGCGCACGATGAACTTGGAGCCACCACCGGCCACGTACTCCTCCAGACGCTCGCGCACGAGGGCCGGGGGCCCGAAGGCCGTGCAGCGCTCGAGGGCGGCGTCGTCGATGCGGCCGCGCGGGACGAAGGGCATGGCGATCGCGCGGGCGGCGGCCGGCTCGGGGTCGAGACAGCAGTAGAACAGCGCGCCGAAGTGGTCCTCGGGAACGGCCCGGCCGGCCTCGGCGGCGAACGCCCGGGTCTTCTCGACGCCGACGCGAAATTGCTCGGGAGTGATGAACGACGGGATCCACCCGTCACCGAGCCGTCCGGCCCGTCGCATCGCCGCCTCGCTGTTGCCACCGATCCACAGCTCGAGCGGCTGCTGCACGGGCTTCGGCAGCACCGTGATGCGGTCGAGACGCCAGAACTCGCCGGCGAAGGTGACCTCGTCCTCGGTCCAGCACCGGCGCAAGATGGCGATCGCCTCGTCGGTCCGGCGGCCCCGCTCGCGGAACGGGACGCCGGCGGCGAGGAACTCGCGCTCCTGCTCGGCGCCGATGCCGAAGGCCGGGAGCAGCCGACCGCCCGACAGGTAGTCGACCATCGCGATCTCACGCGCCATCAGCACCGGATTCCGGAACGGGGTGACGAACACGCTCGGGCCGAACTTCAGCCGGGTGGTCCGGGCCGCGATGGCCGCCATCGCCGTCATGGGCTCCGGGATCGGCAGGGGAGAGGACAGGCGCTCGGAGAACCACAGCGAGTCGATCTCGCTCTTCTCGCACAGCTCGACGAAGCGCCAGAAGAAGTCGCGGCCCGCCGGCCCGACCGGCCACGGCCCGGGCATGACGCCGACGCGGTACTTGATGCGCATGGTCGCGACTCTACCACGGGGCGGGCTCCTTGGACCGCGGCGGCGCGACGCTCGGCTGCGCTCGGGGTCGGACGAGCAGGGAGACGACGACGGAACCGACCAGCAGCGTGGCGATGAGGGCCAGC
>JBKOZA010000102.1:0-2431 GCA_046725675.1 Candidatus Methylomirabilota bacterium | reverse complement strand
GCTGGAGATTCTGCCGTGTCGGTCGGCGGAGCGACGGCGGCGCTTTCCGCAGGTGAGCGAGGAGACGTGCTTGACGGCGATGCAGCTGGTGCTCCCCGATGGGCGGGTCCTGAGCGGCGCCGATGCGGTGCCGGAGTTGCTGCGTCGCATCCGCGGGTGGGGGTGGGTGGCGGGGGTGTTCGCCCTCCCGGGCGTGCGCCCGGTCGGCCGCCGCGTCTATGCGTGGGTGGCGCGCCATCGCATGCGGATCTCGTGCGCGCTGGGCGGTCGCTCGTGAGCGCGCCCGCCGCGCCGTTCGACGAGTACCGCGACGTCGTTCGCCCCGAGTGGATCGACCACAACCGGCACATGAACGTGGGCTACTACCTGGTCGTCTTCGACTACGCGACGGACGCGTTCCTGGCGTGGGTGGGACTCGACGGCGCGTACCGCGCGCGCGACCACGTGACCACCTTCTGCCTGGAGGCGCACGTCACCTACCACCGCGAGGTTTGCAGCGGCGACCCGCTTCGCTTCACGACCGTGCTGCTCGGGCACGACGCCAAGCGGGTGCACTACATCCACACGATGTATCACGCGACCGAAGGCTACCTGGCCGCGACCAACGAGCTGATGTCGTTGCACGTCAGTCTGGCCACGCGGCGCGGCGCCCCCATGGCGGCGGACGTGCTGACGCGGCTGGGCCAGATCCAGGCGGCGCACGACAGGCTGCCGCGGCCGGCCCAGGCCGGACGCCGCATCGGCCTCCCCGCGCCGTCTGCCCCGCTCGCGAAGCCGTCCTGAGCCGACGCGGTCGCGCCGGTCTCGACGGGTCGCGGGGCCTGCTACGGCGCCGGCGCCGCGATGGGCAGGATGCTCGCCACCTTCCAGCCAGTCGGCGTCTCGAGCAGTACCTGGTTCATGAGGAACCGGGTGGTCTGGGCGGGCTGGCCGGTGGCGCCGATCGTGAACACGATGGGGACGTAGATCTGCGCGACGCCGTCGGCGAGGCGCGTGACGCGCAGCTCCCCTGGGAGTGCGCTCTCACCTGAGGCGGCTGTCGCTGTCTAGGCCGCGCGCCGCCGTGAGGAGGTCTCGCTCGCCCGTCGCCGCCCCGCCCACCTGGCCGACGCCATCGCGAGCACGGCCGCGAGGAACCCGATGAAGGACAGCATTCCCGCGATCGGTGCGCTGTGGGTATCGAGGCGCAGGTGAGCGTACGCGTGCCAGGCCTCCGCGCCCGCCGACAGCCACGCCCCCGCCACGGCGACCGGCAGGGCCACGCCGATCGGCGCTCGTCCAGCACGGCGCACGAGCGCGGTCGATGTCGACACGAGGACACTGGCGGCGCCGACATACAGCGGAAGATGGACCGTTCCGAGATGCCAGACCATCTCGCCGAACGTCTGCGGCTCGGTCCCGGGGTTCAGCAGCCCGTGCCACGCCGCGTCGAAGACGTAGCCGAGCAATTGCAAGCCAAGCGAGGCCCAGATCCAGGTCCGGGCCGATCGGTCTTCCATGGCCACCTCCCGGTGTCCGGACGGAGAGTTGCAGCGGGGCTGCCAGTGAGTCACCGGGGTCGAGTCAAGGGCCCGCGCGTCGGGTGACGACGTCGATCACGAGGGCCAGCCCCACGGCCATCGCGCCGAGCGCGAACAGCGTCGCGTAATCACCGCTGCGCGCGTACACGAACGACAGGCCGTAACCGCCGACGGCCTGACCCAGCGCGAACGCCGTCGTGGCGTGGCTCCACGCCGCCGCCCGGCGCCGCGGGTCCGGCGGCGTCAGCTCGTGCACGCGGCCGAGGGTAAGTGGCACCATCCCGGGCACGAACGCGCCGATGACGAGGCTGGAGACGATCAGCCAGGGCGGCGCTGCGGTCAGCGCGAGGGCGCCGATCAAGATCGTCTGGAGCACGAACGCCAGCCGCATGGTTGCATTGAACCCGATCCGATCGGCCAGCGTGCCCGCGAGGACGGGACCCAGCATCGCGCCGACGCCGAAGACCACCCAGGCGCGGCCGCCGGCGTCGAGCCCGCGGCCGAGGCCGCGGGCGACGAAGTCGACGAGGAAGACCATGTGCGGCACGAGACCGAAAGCGTTGAGCGCGTACGCGACGTACAGGGCCCTGAGCGCCCGGCCGGTCGGCGCCGGTGCGGGCGCGTGGGGTGTCGCCGCGGACTCGACCCGCGCCGTCCCACGCGGCCAGCCGTTCCACGCCACCAGCGTGAGCGCCGCCGAGACGACGCCGAGGCCGCACCACGTCTGCGCCAGCCCCCAGCGCAACAGAAGCGGGACCACGGTGCCCGAAGCCGCGATGCCGAGACCGACTCCGGTGAAGATCACGCCACCGGCGACGCCGCGCCGCTCCGGTCGCACGTGGGGCAGGACCGTCGGCGCCGCCAGCACCATGAGCACGCCCCCGGCCACGCCGGCGGCGAGGCGCCAGAGC
>JBKOZA010000101.1:0-3927 GCA_046725675.1 Candidatus Methylomirabilota bacterium | reverse complement strand
GAGGGCCTGACCGAGGTGGAGGTCGCCGAGGTCATGGGCTGCGCGATCGGCACGGTCAAGTCGCGTCTGGCTCGGGCGCGAGCCGCGCTGCGCCACCACCTCAAGGACTACGCACGCTGACGACGATGGACTGCACCCAGGCGCATCCGCATCTCCTCGATCTCCAGCGCGGCCGGCTGGCCGACCCGCTCGCGGCCGAGATCCAGGCCCATGTGGCCGGCTGCGCGGACTGCACGCGCCTGGCCGAGGCGGAGTCCGCGCTCACCGAGGCTCTCGAGCGGCGCTTGCCACAGCATCCCGCGCCGCTCGCGCTCAAGCGTCGCCTGCGCGAGCAGTGGCCTGCCCCGGCAGTGCCGCCTCGCCGTCGTTGGGAGCTGCGCCGGCTCGCGTGGGCGGCGGCGCTGGCCGTGGTCGTGCTCGTCGTCGGGCTGGTCGGCTGGGACCAGGCCGTGCGACGGCCCGAGCGCGACGTCGCCGCCCGGCTCGTGGGCGAGGCGGTCAACGATCATTTGCGCCTGCTCTTCAGCCAGCAGCCACTCGAGGTTCGAGCGAGCGGCATCCACCAGGTCCGTCCGTGGTTCGCGGGTCGCCTGGACTTCGCCCCGGTCGTGCGGTTCGGCGGCGATGAGCAGTTTCCGCTGCAGGGCGGAACGGTCGGGTACTACCTCGATCGCAAGGCGGCAATCGTCGTCTACCACCACGGACTGCACGTGATGACACTGGTCATCTTCCGCAGCGATGGCCTGTCGTGGCCACGGACCGGCGACGAGCCGCTCGCCGGCGTCCAGGCCCGGCTGGACAACGCCCGCGGCTTCAACGTGCTCCTCTGGCGTCAGGGAGACCTGGGGTATGCGCTCGTGTCCGACGCCGAGCCCGCCGCGCTGCGCGCGCTCGCCGGACGCCTCATCGCCGGCTAACGGAGTCGCTGGTGTCCGCCCTTGCGCTCGGGTGTCCGTCCTGCGATATTGACCACCAAGGCCGGCTCGTCCGGGGGAGTTTTTGCCGCTTCCTCCCCCTCGTCGGTCCTCGAAGCACAGCGGCGTCAGAGGATCGAGCGAGCCGGCTCAACACCTTGACGCCCCGTGCGTCTGCGTCTAGCCTCGCGCAATGACGACCCCGCCGATCACACTCGACGATCTGTTAGCGACCCCCGATCCGGCTGTCTACACGATCACGACGGCTGGCGAGGGGCCCCAGGGCCGGTTGCCGCTCACCGCCGAGATGCTGCTCGAGCGTCCCAGCGGAGACATCTTCGGGCTCACCCAGAACGCCGGGATGGGCTGGGCGCCTCACGAGCTGGGGCGACCGCAGTTCCTGATGCTCGGCACCAACGGCGGCATCCGCGCGGCCGACGGCACCCCGATCGCGCTCGGCTATCACACCGGCCACTGGGAGATCGGCTTGCTGATGCAGGCCGCGGCCGCCGAGCTGCGCGCGCTCGAGTGCCTGCCCTTCGCCGCCTTCTGCTCGGACCCCTGCGACGGGCGCACCCAGGGCACCGTGGGGATGATGGACAGCCTGGCCTACCGCAACGACGCCGCGCAGATCTTCCGGCGTCTGATCCGCTCGCTGCCGACCCGCCGGGGTGTGCTGGGAGTGGCCACGTGCGACAAGGGCTTGCCGGCGACGATGATGGCGCTGGCCTCCATGCGCGAGCTGCCGTGCGTGCTGGTGCCGGGTGGCGTGACGCTGCCGCCGCGCGACGGTGAGGACGCCGGCAAGGTCCAGTCGATCGGCGCCCGCTTCGCTCACGGCGAGCTCACGCTGGACGCCGCCGCCGACCTCGGCTGTCGCGCGTGCGGGTCGCCGGGGGGAGGCTGCCAGTTCCTCGGCACCGCCGCCACCTCGCAGGTCGTCGGCGAGGCGCTCGGCCTGACGCTGCCCCACGCCGCGCTCGCACCCTCCGGCCAGCCCATCTGGACGGACATGGCGCGGCGCTCGGCGCGCGCCCTGGTGGCGCTCGCGCGGCGCGGCCTGGCCACGCGCGACATCGTCACCGACGCGGCCGTCCGCAATGCCATGGCGGTCCATGCGGCCTTCGGGGGCTCCACGAACCTGCTCCTGCACGTGCCGGCCATCGCGCACGCCGCCGGCCTGCGGCGGCCGACGGTGGAGGACTGGATCGAGGTCAACCGTCGCGTGCCGCGCCTGGTCGACACGTTGCCCAACGGCCCACATCCCACGGTGCGCGCCTTCCTGGCCGGAGGCGTGCCCGAGGTCATGCTGCACCTGCGACGCCTGGGACTCCTCGACGAGCGCGCGCTCACGGTGACCGGCGAGCCGCTGGGCCGGCTGCTCGACTGGTGGGAGAGCAGCGAGCGTCGCCGGGTGCTCCGCGAGCGGCTGCGCGCCGCCGACGGCGTGGCGCCCGAGGATGTGATCATGGCCCCCGAGCGGGCCCACGCGCGCGGGCTCACGAGCACCGTGACGTTTCCCCGCGGCAATCTGGCGCCCGAGGGCTCGGTCATCAAGAGCACCGCGATCGATCCCTCGGTCGTCGATGCCGACGGCGTCTACCGCAAGGTCGGGCCGGCGCGCGTGTTCACGCGCGAGCGCGACGCGATCGCCGCCATCAAGAACCGCGGCGCCGACGGCCTCAAGCCCGGCGACATCCTCGTGCTCGCCTGTCGCGGCCCGCTCGGTGCCGGCATGGAGGAGATCTACCAGATCACCGCCGCCCTCAAGCACCTGTCGTGGGGCAAGCACGTGGCGGTGGTCACCGACGCCCGCTTCTCGGGCGTGTCCACCGGCGCCTGCATCGGTCATGTCGGGCCCGAGGCGCTGGCCGGCGGCCCGATCGGCCGCCTGCGTGACGGCGACCGCATCCGCATCGTCGTCGATCGTAACCGCCTCGAGGGCCGTGTCGACTTCGTCGGCGAGGCCGAGCGCGAGATCTCGCCCGACGAGGGCGCTCGCGTGCTGGCCAACCGCGCGCCACGGCCCGACCTGGCCCCCGACACCGATCTGCCCGGCGACACCCGGCTGTGGGCGGCGCTGCAGCAGGCCGGGGGCGGGACGTGGGGCGGGTGCGTGTACGACGTGGACGCGATCGTCCGCGCCCTCGAACGCGGGCGGTGATCGCGGACGGCACGGCGCCGGGACCGGGCCGTCTCGCCGAGGTCGCACGACTCTTCCTCAAGCTCGGGATCATCGGCTTCGGTGGTCCCGCCGCGCACATCGCGATGATGCGCGACGAGGTCGTCCGCCGGCGTCGCTGGGTGAGCGACGGGCGATTCCTCGACCTGCTCGGCATGACGAACCTCATCCCGGGGCCGAACTCCACCGAGATGGCCATCCACCTGGGCTACGCGCGGGCGGGCTGGCCCGGGCTCGTGGTGGGGGGGGGCTGTTTCATCGTGCCGGCGATGCTGATCGTGCTGACGCTGGCCTGGCTCTACGTGCGCTTCGGCGCCACCCCGGCCGCGATCTCGGCCCTGTACGGCGTCATCCCGGTGATCCTCGCCATCGTGGCGCAGGCCATGTGGGCGCTGGCGCGGACGGCCATCAAGGGACCGCTGCTCGCCGCCCTGGGGCTCGCCGTGCTCGCGCTCTCGCTGGCCGGCGTGAACGAGCTCACGCTGCTGTTCGGCGGCGGGGTGCTCGTCGTGCTCGTGCGACTGGCCCGACGTCCCCGCGTGGGCGTTGCCGGGCTGGTCGCCGCGCTGGGCCTGCCGGGCGTCGCGCTGGGGCAGGGGGCGGTGGCCGCGGCCCCCGTCACGCTCGGCACGCTGACGCTGGTGTTCCTGAAGATCGGCGCCACGCTCTACGGCAGCGGCTACGTGCTGCTCGCCTTCTTGCGCAACGACCTCGTCCATCGCCTCGGCTGGCTCAGCGACCGGCAGCTCCTGGACGCCATCGCGATCGGCCAGGTCACGCCGGGACCCGTGTTCACGACGGCGACGTTCATCGGCTTCGTGCTCGCGGGCT
>JBKOZA010000100.1:0-8032 GCA_046725675.1 Candidatus Methylomirabilota bacterium | reverse complement strand
CGATTTCGAGTCGGACGCCTTCAACCGGGCTCGGCCACCCCTCCGCAGATCGTTCAACGTCGTCGCCTGTCGAAGAACCCTCGCATCAATGCCGCGCTCTCGTCCGCCAGCACGCCGCCCACCGCCTCGACGCGGTGGTTGAGCCGCGGATCGTCCAGCAACCGGTGCAGCGACTCGACGGCGCCGGCCTTGACATCGCTGGCTCCGTACACGACGCGGGCGATGCGCGCGTTCACGACGGCGCCGCAACACATCGCGCACGGCTCCACGGTGGCGTAGAGCGCCGCGCCGGTCAACCGGTAATTGCCGCACTTGGCCGCGGCCGCCCGCAAGGCCAGGACCTCGGCGTGCCCGGTGGGATCGACGAGGGCAATCGGCGCATTGTGGGCCCGAGCCACGATCTCGCCGTCGAGCACGACGATCGCGCCCACCGGCACCTCGCCGGAGGCCGCTCCCCGACGCGCCTCCACGAGCGCCTCCCGCATGAACGACTCATCGAGCCTGGAAGTCGTCACCCCGGCTCCGCCACGGACGAGACCCACGATGCCGCAAGAGGTGGTGCGCCCTAGAGGATTCGAACCTCTGGCCTTCGGATTCGTAGTCCGACGCTCTGTCCACCTGAGCTAAGGGCGCGTGGCGGAGAGGCAGGGATTCGAACCCTGGACAGAGCTTTTGGCCCTGTAACCGCTTAGCAGGCGGCTGCCTTCGGCCGACTCGGCCACCTCTCCAACGGCAAAGCCCCCGTAGTATACACCTCTACGACGGGGCGGCTCCGGCAGGTCAGCGGCGGAAGCGGACGTAGCGATCGTCGGGCGAGGCGTCCGCCGCGGTGTAGGTGACCACGTCGACCTGGACGTTGCCGTCATCCTGAAGCGTCACGGTGCCGCCGTTGTTCCCCAGCTGGACGCCGTTGCCGTCGAGTGTGAGGAGCACGGACTGCCCGGGCCCGATCGCCACGTTGATCGGAGTGACCCGCCCGTTCTTGTCGACCAGGCGCCAGTTGGCGAGCTTCTGCTCGGTCGTTGCGAGGCTCGACAGGACCACGACTTCGCGCCCCGGGTCCGCCCCGCTCGGGTTGAGCAGGGCACGCTCGATATAGACGAGGGGTTGGCCCGCTGGAGCCGGGGCTGGCGTCGGGGTCGGGGTTGGAACGGGGCCACCGGCGAGAATCTGGCTGATCGGGGTGGCGCCCGGAACGGCGTTGCCGGAGGCATTCGTCGGGATGCGCTGGGTCTGGAACCCGAGGAAGAGGCCGAGGTAGCGATCGGGGAAGGCGAGGATGAGTCCTCCGTCTTGGAACGCGCCGTTTTCCCCGGCGTGCGCGCCGACGTTCCCCTGGTTGAGGTGGATGTCGTGGATGCCGTGCAGACCGTCGGTGTTGCCGAACTCGATGTCGATGGGCTTGTGGAGGTTGCGGTCGAACTTGGCTCCGAAGGCGTAGAGTTCGCCTCCGGCGTTCTTGCACTGATCGAGGTACAGCGAGAGGAGGTCTTGCAGGTCGTCACTGCTGGCGTGACCCGACGGCGGGAGCGACCGACCGAGCTTCCAGTCGAACAGCGGAGCCTTCACGTAGTCCAAGGCGTGGTCGGCCTTCCGGGTCACCGTGCCGAACCCCGACGCTAGCCCGGGGAGCGACGCCAGCAGGGGATGGCCGACGAGTGGGTCCACCACCCAGAACGCGACGTTGGAGCCGGTGTCGGATTGCACGTTGACGGCGATCCGCCATGGCTGGCCGCTGGCCTCGAGGACACGGATCTGCAGGTGCGGGGTGGAAACGTTGTCTTCGCGCTTGTACCGGTCCGGACGACCTCGGAGCACACCGTACATGATCGCCATCGCCAGTTCCTCCCCTCGGCGGGTGCGATGTCATCGAACGCCACGACGACACTCGGCGTGATCGCCGAGCAAGCACCATTCCAAGCGAGGACCGGCGCCAAGGCGGCGATTACTCCGTAACTTCGTGTCGGCCTCGAACTTCACGTCGGGCACGATGCCTGAACATTCGGGCCCCATCAGAGGCCGGCCGCAGGAGGTGAGGAGCGTGCTAGACTCCGGGCCCGACCGTCGCGATCAGGGAGGAGACATCATGAACCGGCGAGCGCTCGTCATCGGAGTCGTCCTCGTGGCCCTCGTGGGGATGCTCGCAAGCCTTCCGGCGGGCGTCACCGCCCAGGGCAAGGTCGTGAAGATCGGGCTCTCACTACCGCTGACCGGCTCCGATGCGGACGGCGCCGACGCGATCCTCAAGGGCGCCCAGATGGCGATCGCCGAGGTCAACGCCAAGGGCGGCGTGAAGGGTTACAAGCTCGAGGCCGTGGTCTTCGACAGCGCCACGCCGGCGGCGGGTCAGTACGATCCGGCCCAGGCGGCCACCAACTACAAGAAGTTCGTGGCCGACGCGCTCGTCATGGCGGCGGTCGGGCCCGTCATGAGCGGCGAGGGCAAGGCGATCTCGCCAATCATGTCCGAGGCCGACATGGCCACGATCACCCCTAGCTCGACCAACCCCGACATCACCGATCCGAAGTTCCAGACCCAGTACCGGCCCAAGGGCAAGGCCGTCTACTTCCGCACCGTGACGACCGACGCCTTCCAGGGACCGAACATGGCCAACTACCTCGTCCACGCCCAGAAGATCAAGAGCGTGTTCGTGCTGGACGACGGCGGCGCCTTCGGGGTGGGTATCGCGGACAGCTTCCAGAAGCGGGTCGGCGAGCTGGGCGTGAAGATCCTCGGCCGCGACCGGCTCGACCCCAAGGAAGCCGACTACAAGACGATCCTGACCAAGATCAAGGGGCTCAACCCGGACGCGCTCTACTACGGCGGCGTCATGCAGGCGGCGGCCAAGCTCGCCCCCCAGAGCTACGAGGTGATGCCCAAGGTGATCAAGGCCGGCTCCGACGGCGTGTACGACCTGTCGTGGCCGAAGCAATCCGGCAAGGAGGCCGTCGACGGCTGGTTCTGCTCCCAGGCCTCGCCGGAGCTGGTGACCTCACCGAAGCTGGAAGCGTGGGTGACGAAGTTCAAGAGCACGATGAAGCGCGACCCCACCAACTACGCGATCACGTCGTACAACGCGGTGCTGGTCGTCGCCGACGCGCTCGAGCGCACCGCGGCCAGCGGCAAGCCGGTGACGCGGACCAATCTGCGGGACGCGATCCAGGCCACCAAGCTGAGCTCGATCCAGGGCCCGATCGCCTTCGACCCCAACGGCGACATCCTCACGCGGACCGTGTCGATCTATCAGTGGCGTGACGGCGAGATCAAGTACGTGAGCGTGGCGCCCGAGAAGTAGCCTGGCGACCCGGCTCCCCGGGCCGGCGCCGGCGACGCCGACCCGGGGGCGGGCCCGCCCCACGGCGCGGTCATGACCACGCTGGACGTTTTCCTGCAGCAGATCGTCAACGGGCTCGCGCTCGGCATGATGTACGCCCTCCTCGCGCTCGGCTTCACGATGGTCTACGGCATCATCGAGCTCATCAACTTCTCGCACTTCAGCGTCTTCATGACCGGCACCTTCGTGGGATTGGCGGTGCTGAACCTCATGGGCATCACCGCCGGCGGCCGGTCCCTGACGGGCCTCCCGCTGGTTGGCACACTCGGCGTGCTCTTCCTCCTCACCATGACGCTCACCGGGTTGCTGGGGGTGCTGATCGAGCGCGTGTGCCTGCGTCCGCTGCGCAACGTCTCCGGCTCCGCACCGATGATCACCACGATCGGCGTCGCCTTCATCCTGATCAACGCCATGCTGCTGACCTGGGGCCCCCAGACCCAGCGCTTCCCCCAGCTCCTGCCCAACTGGCGGTGGGCGTTCGGTGCCGCCGAGGTCACCTTCAAGCAGGTGGTCCTCTTCGTGGTCGGCCTCGCTCTCATGCTGGCGCTCAGCCATCTCGTCAAGCGCACCACGCTCGGCAAGGCGATGCGGGCGACCGCCCAGGACGCCGACGCCGCGCGCATGATGGGCATCGACGTCGACCGGGTGATCGTCCTCACCTTCTTCCTCGGCTCGGCCCTGGCCGGAGCCGGCAGCCTGTTCTTTGGCCTCTACTACGGCTTCACTGGCTACTACATCGGCTACACCACCGGGCTACGCGCCTTCACCTCCGCGGTGCTCGGCGGGATCGGCTCCATCCCGGGAGCCGTTCTCGGCGGCGTGCTCATCGGGCTCACGCAGTCCCTGGGCGGTCAGGTGGTGGGCGTGAAGTGGACCGACGTGATCATCTTCTCGATCCTCATCGTCACCCTGGTGTTCCGTCCCAACGGGCTGCTCGGCGCCCGCCTGCCGCAGAAGGCCTGAGCCGTGCACGCACCCGGTCTCGATCGCTGGCGCGCGCTCCCGGTGGCGCGGCGACGCCAGATCCTCACGCCGCTGCTCCTGGGGATCGGGGTCGCGTTCCCGCTGGTCACCTCGAACGCGGGCAACGTGGACGCCGCGGCCAACGCGTTCACGTATGTGCTGCTGGCCCTCGGCCTCAATATCGTCGTCGGCTTCGCCGGGTTGCTCGACCTGGGCTACGCGGCCTTCTTCGCGATCGGGGCCTATGGCTACGGCATCGCGGCGTCGGGCCACCTCAAACCGGAGTGGTCGAGCCTGTGGGTCCCGCTCGAGTGGGCGGGTCAGGTCAGCCGCCTGGTCGTGCCCGGCCAGCCCGACACCGTGCAATTCCACTTCGCGTTCTGGCCGATGCTGGCGATCACCGCCATCGTGTGCGCGCTCTTCGGCATGCTGTTCGGTGCCCCCACCCTCCGCCTGCGCGGCGACTACCTCGCCATCGTCACCCTGGGCTTCGGCGAGATCGTGCCGGTCGTCGCCCGCAACTGGGAAGGGCTCACCAACGGCGCCCAGGGTCTGGGCGGCATCCATACGCCGCGTCTCCTGGGGTTCAACTTCGGCTTCTCGCCGTACCCGTACTACTTCCTCGGCCTCGGCCTCGTCGCCGCCGCCGTGTGGATCTCCATCAGGCTTCAAGAGTCACGGCTCGGGCGCGCCTGGATGGCGATCCGCGAAGACGAGCTGGCGGCCGGGGCGATGGGCGTCAACCACGTGCACTACAAGCTGCTGGCCTTCGCCCTCGGCGCCGCCGTCGGCGGCCTCGGCGGCACCTTCCACGTCGCCAAGCTCACCACCGCCACGCCGGACATGTTCACCTTCCCCGTCTCGGTGATGGTGCTGGTCATGGTGGTGCTGGGCGGGTTGGGCTCGATCCGCGGCGTGGTGCTAGCGGCGCTGTTCGTGGCTTTCTTACAATCGGTGATCCTGCAGGACCTCACCGAATACGTGCACGCCCTCGGCCGCGTAGTCGGCAGCGAGGCGCTGCAGCGGGTGGAGCTCATCACGTCGCTCGAGCTGATCTTCGGCCTCATCCTCGTGCTCATGATGATCTTCCGGCGGGAGGGGCTGTGGCCGGCGGTGCGGCGCGTCTCGGCCCTCACGCGCGAGCAGCAGGAGGCGGCGCCCGAGCGCGGCGCCGCCGTGCGCCTGTCGTGGGCGTCCGCGGCCGGGATCCGCGCGGCCGAGCGTCCGCTGCTCGAGATCGAGGGATTGCGCAAGCACTTCGGCGGAGTCGCCGCCGCCCACGACGTTGCGCTCACCGTCCGCGCCGGCGAGCTCGTCAGCGTCATCGGCCCCAACGGCTCCGGCAAGACGACGCTGTTCAATCTCATCACCGGGCTCATCCCGCCCGATGGGGGCAGCATCCGGCTCGACGGCCGGGAGATCGCCGGCCTGCCGCCGCACGAGATCGTCACCCGCGGGGTGGCCCGGACCTTCCAGAACATCCGCCTCTTCAACAACCTCAGCGTGATGGAGAATCTGATGGTCGGCGAGCACGCCCGCCTGGAGGCAGGGGTGCTGGGCGCGATCTTCCGCCCGCCCCACGTGCGGCGAGAGGAGCGGCGGGCCGTCGGCGACGTGCTCGAGGTCGTCAAGATCTTCGGTAACCGGCTGCAGCCACGGCTCGATCACCCCGTGTATGGCCTGTCCTACGCCAACCGTCGTCGCACCGAGATCGCACGCGCGATCATGACCCGTCCCACCCTTCTGCTCCTCGACGAGCCGACCGCCGGCATGAACCCGGCCGAAACGCTCGAGCTGATGGACATCGTCCGGGCCCTGCCCGGCCTCGGGATCACGATCATCCTCATCGAGCACAAGCTCGACGTCGTCATGGACGTGTCCGACCGCGTCGTGGTGCTCGACCACGGCGTGAAGATCGCCGAGGGCGCGCCCGCCCAGGTCCGCAACGACGACCGTGTGATCGAGGCCTACATGGGCCGCCGGCGCCGGGTGGTGGCATGAGGGCCATCGGTGGCGTCCTCCTCGACTTCCGCGACGTGCACACCCACTACGGCTCACTGCACGTGCTCAAGGGCGTGAGCTACGAGATCCGCGAGGGCGAGATCGTCTCACTCCTGGGGGGCAACGCTTCCGGCAAGTCCACCACCATGAAGACGATCCTGGGGCTGGTGCGGCCGAGCGAGGGGACGATCACCTTCCGCGGCCAGCCGATCCACGGCCTGCGCACGAACGAGATAGTCCGGCGGGGGATCGCCCCCGTCCCCGAGGGCCGTCGGGTGTTCCCGCGCATGACCATCCTCGAGAATCTCGAGATGGGCCGCTACACCCGCCGCTCCGAGCCCGGTTGGGACGCGGAGCTCGACCGCGTGTTCGGCCTCTTCCCCCTGCTCCGGGAGCGTCGCCACCAGCTGGCCGGCACTCTGTCGGGCGGCGAGCAGCAGATGCTGGCGATCGGCCGGGCGCTGATGACGCGGCCGGCGCTGCTCTGCATGGACGAGCCCTCGATGGGCCTGGCGCCTCGCCTCGTCGAGGAAGTCTTCGACATCATCCGCGTCATCAACGAGCAGGGCACGACCATCTTCGTGATCGAGCAGAACGTGAACATGGCCCTCTCCGTGGCCGACCGCGGCTACGTGCTGCAGATGGGCGAGCTCGTCCTCTCCGGCTCGGCCCAGGAGCTGGTCGAGAACCCCCTCATCCAGAAGGCCTACCTCGGCGGCGGCTGACGGCCCGCACGCCCGGCGACGTTCCGGGTATGCTCCACGCAAGGAGCCGCCATGACGATTTCACGGCCGCCGCGCCCGACCGTTCTCGAGGTCGATCTCGACGCCGCCGCCGCCAACGTGCGGGCTGTGCGCCGTCTCGTGGGGCCGGGGCGGAAAATCTTCGCCGTGGTCAAGGCCGACGGGTACGGGCATGGCGCCTCCGAGGTCGGGACCGTTTTCCTGGCGCACGGCGCTGACGCGCTGGGCGTCGCCGACCTGGCCGAGGGCATCCGGCTGCGCCGTCGGGGCATCGACGCGCCGATCCTCGTGTATCCGAACGCCCTGCCCGACGCCGCGCCGGACGTTCTCGCCCACGGCCTGACGCCGGCCCTGGTGGACCTCGACGCGGCGGCGGCGTACGCGCAGGCCGCTACCGGACCCTGTGACGTGTTCGTCAAGATCGACGTCGGTCTCGAGCGGCTCGGCGTCCCGGCCGAGCAGGCGGTGAAGACGATCACCGCCATGCTGGACCTGCCGCGGCTGCGCCTGGCCGGCCTCTGCGCCCACCCGCACGCGCCCGACGGCGCCGACGCCAGCTACGCCGAGTGGCAGCTCAGCCGGTTTACCGCCGTCGTGGACGAGCTGGAAGCGCGCGGCGTGCGGGTCCCGGTCCGCCTGCTCGCCTCCTCGCCGTTCGTCCTGCGCTTTCCGGAAACGTATCTCAACGCCGTCGACCCCGGGCGGATGCTCTACGGCATCACGTTCCCCGGAGAGACGTCGCCCGTCCCGCTGCAGCCGACGCTCCGCGCGCTCGTCTCGCGCGTCATCTCGCTCAAGGACGTGGCCCCGCGGGAGCGCTTCGCCGAGCTGGCGCCCTTCCCGGTGACGGCGCCGATGCGTGTGGGGGTCATCCCGATGGGCTCGGCCGACGGTCTGGCCCGGCTGCACGCCGGGCACGTGCTCGTGCGCGGCCGCCCGGCGCCCGTCCTCAGCGCGCCGAACCTCGAGCACACCCGCATCGACCTCACGG
>JBKOZA010000099.1:0-1997 GCA_046725675.1 Candidatus Methylomirabilota bacterium | reverse complement strand
GCACCATGCAGATGACCCTCAAGCGCAAGCGTCCGGACGGCTCGCCGATGTTCGCGCCGCCGCACCGCGGCCTCGCCCAGGACCGCGTCCGCTACGTGGGCGACCCGGTCGCCCTCGTCGTGGCCGAGACCCGCGGCCAGGCCGAGGACGGCGCCGACCTGGTCGACATCGACTACGAGCCGCTGCCCTCGGTGACCTCCACCGCCGCCGCCATCGGGGGCCCGGCCGTGTGGGACGAGTGCCGTGACAACGTCTCCAATCTCTACGAGTCGGGCGATCGGGCTGCCACCGACGCCGCGCTGGCCGCCGCGCCCCGCGTCGTCCGCCGGCGCTACGTCATCAGCCGGGTGCACGCGCAGTACATGGAGGCGCGCGGGAGCCTCGGGGTCTGGGACCCGGCCGAGGAGCGCTACACGCTCTACGCCGACGTGCAGTACCCGCACCGGGTGCGCAACGCGCTGGCCAGCAACATTCTCAAGGTGCCCGAGCACCAGATCCGTGTCGTCGCCGGCGACGTGGGCGGCGGCTTCGGCACCAAGGGCTGGCAGTACCCCGAGCACCGGCTGGTGCTGTGGGCGGCCCGCAAGCTCGGCCGTCCGGTGAAGTGGACCTGCGACCGGCGCGAGGCGATCCCGGCTGACGAGCACGCCCGCGACAACGTCACCGAGGCCGAGCTGGCCCTCGACGCCGAGGGGCGCTTCCTCGGCCTGCGTGTGCGCACGCTGGCCAACGTCGGCGCCTACGTCTCCTCCGATCGAAATCTGTTGGCCACCTTCAGCAACGTGGCGACCCTCGTCGGCGTCTACACCATCCCGGTGGCGCACGTGGAGGTGCTCAGCGTCCTCACCAATACCAACTCCACCGCGCCCTACCGGGGCGCCGGACGGCCGGAGGCGACCTACGTCATCGAGCGGCTGATCGACGACGCCGCCCGCGAGCTGGGCCTGGACCGGTTCGAGCTGCGCCGCCGCAACCTCATTCCGGCCTCGGCCATGCCCTACCGGACGCCACTGGCAGCCACCTACGACTGCGGCGACTTCCCGAGGAACTTCGAGGACGCGCTGAAGCTCGCCGACGTGGCCGGCTTCGGCGCGCGCCGCGAGGCCTCGCGGGCCGGCGGCCGCCTGCGCGGCCTCGGCATCGCCAACGCCATCGAGCGGGCGGCCGGCCCCCAGCCCGAGTTCGCCGAGATCCGCTTCTCGCCGAGCGGCACCGCCACCGTGCTGATGGGCAGCAAGAACCAGGGGCAGGGCCACGAGACGACCTTCAAGCAGATCCTGCACGAGCGTCTCGGCCTGGACCCGCGCGAGGTGCGCTACGTCGACGGCGACACCGATCGCGTGGCCTGGGGCATGGGCAGCATGGGCTCGCGTTCCACCGTCATCGGCGGCACCGCGCTGTGGACGGCCGCCGACAAGGTCATCCTCAAGGGCAAGAAGATCGCCGCCAAGCTGCTCGAGGCCGCCGAGGGCGACATCGTGTTCGCCGACGCGCGGTTCTCGGTGGCGGGCACCGACCGCGGCGTGACGCTGAAGGAGGTGGCGCGCGCCGCCTTCCAGCCGGCCCAGCTACCGCCGGGTGTGGAGCCCGGTCTCTACGAGACCGGCACCTTCTCGCCCAGACAGGACACGTGGCCCAACGGCACCCACGTGTGCGAAGTCGAGATCGACCCCGACACCGGTGCCGTGACGCTCGAGCGCTACGTGCTCGTGGACGACGTCGGCACCGTGATCAATCCCCTCACCCTCAAGGGCCAGATCCACGGCGGCGTAGCCCAAGGCGTGGGCCAGGCGCTGATGGAGCAGGTGCTCTACGACCCGGAGTCGGGCCAGCTCCTCACCGGGACGTTCATGGATTACGCGATGCCGCGGGCCGACACGTTCTGCGACATCCAGATCGGCAGCAACCCGGTGCCGACCGCGCTCAACCCCATGGGGGCCAAGGGAGCGGGCGAGGCCGGCACGGTCGGCGCGCTGCCGGTGGTGATCAACGCCGTG
>JBKOZA010000098.1:0-1642 GCA_046725675.1 Candidatus Methylomirabilota bacterium | reverse complement strand
CCGCCTCGGCGGCCTGCCGCTCGGCCTCGGTCACGACGCGCCCGCTCAGCTCCACCACGCCCCCGGCAACCGTCACGTCGATCTTGCGCGAGCGCGTGCTGAGGTTGGCCTGGAGCAGCGCACGGGCATGCGTCGCCAGGCTGCGATCCCGCAGCGCCTGGCGGCCGGTGTCACTCGGCGTGAGCCCCGCGTCCGCGAGGCGCTCGCGGAGGACGGCGACGGCCCGCGGCACGCTCAGCCGCTCGGTGTTCAGGACGAGGTCGTACAGCAGCGGATCCTGCCAGTCGACGTGATAGAGGAACCAGACGCGAGCGGCCAGGTCGCGGTCACCCTCGCGGACGTACTCGAGCGCCGCCTCCGGCGTCAGGCCCTGTTCGCGCTCGATCCGCTGGGCCCGCACGTGCTCCGGCGCGATCACCCGCACCCGTAATGCGTGCGGGACCTCGCGGAGGATGACCGTCGAGGCGCGGCCCACCAGGACCACGTTGTCGCGGGCCGCCATCTCGAGGACGATCGCCTCGACGTACGTCTTGTACCGGCGCTGGCTCTGGCGGAAGCGGTCCCAGAGCGTGGGCTTGTCCTGGGTGGCGTGCGTCAGCTCCGTCACCCCCTCGCCGAACGATTCGGCGGCCTTGGTGATGATCTCCCGGTCGGCGAACTCCCACCCCAGCGCGCTGGCCAGGGCCCGCCCGATGGCGGTGCCACCGCTCCCGACGGTCTCGGACAGGGCCACGATGCTCATCGTCCTTCCTCCCCTGAACGCACGAACGCCCTCGCCGGTCATCCCGCGTGACCAGACGAGGGCGTTGCTGAGAGAACGTGCGCGAATCCGTCCCGGCGTCATACCAGCGCCCTCGCCGTTCGGACGTTGCGGCCCCCGGACTGGTGGCACTGTACGCGCGCACCGAGCGGAGCGTCAAGTCGGCCCTGGGCGGCTCCGGCGCCCTTGACTCCGGGCACCGACTGACGCAGCCTCGGGAGCCTGGAGGGTGTCATGGGGGAGCGGGAGCTGACCTACGGCGAGGCGGTGAAGGAAGCAATCGCGGAGGAGATGCGACGCGACCCGCGCGTGTTCCTGATCGGCGAGGACGTGGCGGAGGCGGGCCATCCGTTCAAGACCCTGCTCGGTCTGGTCCAGGAGTTCGGCACCGAGCGCGTCATCGACACGCCGATCTCCGAGCCCGGCTACGCCGGTATCGGTGTCGGGGCGGCCATGACCGGCATGCGCCCGATCGTCGACGTGATGTTCGGCGACTTCATCACGCTCACGATGGACCAGATGGTCAACCAGGCCGCCAAGGCGCATTACATGTCGGGCGGCAAGATCAAGGTGCCGATCGTCTTCCGCACCACGCTGGGCGCCACGCGCCGCTCGGCCGCGCAGCACTCGCAGTCGCTCCACGCCTGGGTCAGCCACATCCCCGGCCTCAAGGTCGCGCTACCCTCCGGGCCCTACGAGGCCAAGGGGCTGATGAAGACCGCCGTCCGCGACGACAGCCCGGTGGTGATCTTCGAGGACAAGATGATGTACCGCGTCAAGGGCCCGGTGCCGGCCGAGGACTACACGATTCCGTTCGGCGTCGCCGACGTCAAGCGGGAGGGCCGCGACATCACGCTGGTCGCCACCAGCAGCATGGTGGCC
>JBKOZA010000097.1:0-1701 GCA_046725675.1 Candidatus Methylomirabilota bacterium | reverse complement strand
CCACGACGCCTACGACGTGCCCCGCCTCAAGCGCCTGCTCGAGCGGGTGCAGGACCGCGAGATGTGGACGCGCCACGTGGACACCCCGATGCCCTCGCCGTTCGTCTATCCGCTCCTGCTGGCCTGGGACTGGGCGTACCTCGACGCGGGCCACGCCGAGGAGCGCCGGGCCGATGCCGTCGTCATGCGCAAGGCCTGGAGCGTGGCGCCGGGACCGCTGCGCGACGACATCGTCGCCGCCGTCGAGGCGGAGCTGCAGAAGACCGCTCCCGACCGCCGCGCGCGCGATGCCAACGAGCTGGCGGCGATCCTGGACGACCTCGGCGACCTCACCGGTGAGGAGATCGCCGAGCGCGTCCTTGCCGACGCCGGCGCGCTCATCGCCTCGCTCGAGGCCGAGCGGCGGATCACCACGGTCGAGTTCGCCGGCGGCCGCCGCGCGTGGATCCCGGCGCCCGACGCTGCCCTCTACGCGGGGCTGGCCACTGAGGCCGGCCTCGAGCGCCTGGCGCTCCGGCTGCTGCGCACACGCGGTCCGGTCACGGCGGAGTGGGTCGCGGCACGCTACGGTCTGACAGCCGTCGAGGTGACACCGGCCCTCGAGCGGCTGGTGCTGCGCGGCCTCGTGCGCAAGGGCGAGTTCCTGGCGCCGACCGAGATCGACGCCGGCGCGACGACCCGGTTCGTTCACGTCGCGGTCCTGGACGAGATCCAGCGCCGCCAGGTGCACGCGCGGCGCGTCCCGCGGCCGGTCGCCACCGCCGAGCAGTTCTCGGCGTTCCTGCTGCGCCGCCACCACCTGCACCCCGAGCACCGCCTGGTCGGCCCCCCGGGCGTCCTGAGCGCGCTCGAGCTGTTGCAGGGCGAGGACATTCCGATCCGGGTGTGGGAGCAAGATCTGCTCTCGGCCCGGGTCGAGAGCTACGAGCGCGAATGGCTCGACCGGCTCGGCCTGGCCGGCGAGATCGTGTGGACCGTATTCGAGCCGGCCGACCGAGCGAAGGGGGCGACGTCCCCGCCGGAGACGTCGGGGAGCGAGCGCACTCGCGCCGCCCGGGTCGGCGTCGCGCTGCGGGACAACGTGGGCTGGCTGCGCGAGGCGGGCGAGCGGGCGGAGCTCGACCCCGGCGTCAAGAACGTCCTGCTCCACCTGCAGCTGCGCGGCGCCTCGTTCGCGCGCGACCTGGCCCGGGTGGCCGGGCTCGACTCCGCCCGGACGCAGGCCGCGCTGTGGGAGCTGTTCCGCGCGGGTCTGGCGACACCCGACACGTTCAGCGCGATCGTCGCCGCCACCGCGCCGTTGCGGCCCGGCGTCGACCGAGCGGCGCTGCGACGGCGCCCGCGTCGCGGCCAGACGCGCGGTCCCCTGACCCATCTCCCGCCGGTAGGACGCTGGACCGCGCTGGCCGAGGACGAGCCCCTGTCGCCGGAGGAGCGTGACGAGGCGCGCGCGCAGCTGCTGCTCGCGCGTTACGGCGTGGTATCGCGCGAGCTGGCCCGCGGCGACTGGGCGACGCTGCGCCACGTGCTGCTGCGCATGGAGTACGGCGGCGAAGTGGTCCGCGGCTACTTCGTCGAGGGCCTGTCGGGCGAGCAGTACGCGCTCGAGGACGCGCTGGCCGACCTCACGACGCCGGCGGCGCGCCGGGCCGAGCCGCACGTGCTCGTCAACCTGGCCGACCCCGCGAACCTCTGGGGCCG
>JBKOZA010000096.1:0-4432 GCA_046725675.1 Candidatus Methylomirabilota bacterium | reverse complement strand
CTCAGGAGCAAGTTCGCCGCTGGCGATTTCGTGTTCCCGGGCGGCAAGATCGAGGCGGACGACAACCCCGACGACGCCGCCGCGTGGTGTCGCGGCCTCGACGTGAAGGACGCGGCTCACTGGTTGAGCCTGGAGGCCACGTCGCGCACGGCGCTCGGGTTCTGGATCGGCGCCATCCGCGAGACGTTCGAGGAGGCCGGCCTGCTGCTGGCGGCGGGCGCCGACGGGGACGACATCCGGGTCGACGCGCCGCGCTTCGCGGAATACCGGCGGGCCTGCCACGCCGACAACCGCGCGTTTTGGACGATGGTGCACGCCGAACGACTGCAGCTGACCACTGACCGGCTCGTCTACTTCGCGCACTGGATCACGCCGGAGGAGCAGCCACTGCGCTTCGACACCCGCTTCTTCGCGGCGCCCGCCCCGGCCGGCCAGCAGGCCACCGGCGACGACTACGAGATGACGGACCTCAAGTGGCTGACGCCGGCCGAGGCCGTCGAGGCCCACCGTCGGGGCGAGATCTCGCTGCGCAACCCCACCGTGAAGAACCTCCTGCTCTTCGACGGGGCGACGTCCACGACCCACGCCCTCGACCGCCTGCGCGGCCGTCCCGTACCCACCATCCGCCCGCGCATCGTGATGAACGGCACCGAGCGCACGGTCCTCATGCCCGGGGATCCCGGCTACTTCTGATGTCGGGCGCCGGCGGCGCCCGGGCTCAGCGGCCGACGACGGGGCCGAAGCGGCGGGTGAACTCCGCGGGCTCCATGTGGGCGGCCTTGGCCAGCGCCGCCACGGACTCCGGGCGATCCAGGTCCTCGGGCTTGAGGCGGATCATGTAGGCCATCAGCGTCTGGTACATCTCCGACTCGATGTCGACGTACCGCACGCGGATGCGGCCGGTCTTGGGGTCCATCATCAGCCCGAACGGCACCGGCACCAGGCGGCCGGCCTGGATGGTCACCATCGCGTTGCTCCCGCCCTCGAGCAGGAAGCGGGTCGCCCAGTAGCCGAGGCTGCGGCAGTACTGGATGTCGTGAGCGCCGGGGGGCGAGCAGCGCAGCTCGTAGCCCATGTCCTTGGCCACGATGGTCACGTCGATACCCCGCGACTTGAGGCTCGCACTCACCCGCTCCTTGAGCAGGCGCCCGAGGTCGAGCTCCGCCAGCCGCACGTTGCCGTAGGCGTCGCGTTCGACCGAGCCGAGCGTCTGGGGATCGAGCTTCTCGGCGAGCCCCTCGGAGAGGATCGCCACGCCCTGCTCACGGCCGTGGGCGCGGCGCTTGATGATGGCGCCCTCCAGGATGTCGACGAGCTGGTCCAGGCTGATCTGCCGCGTGGCGAACTCCTCGGCGATCACCGTGAGGGTCGCGCCGGCCGCCCCGCCGATGCCGAGGGCGAGGTGACCGGCGTGACGGCCCATGACCGTGAGGAAGAACCACCGCTCGGTGGTGGCGGCGTCCTGCATCAGGTTGCGCACCAGCTCCTTGCCGAGGTTGCAGGCGGTCGTGAAGCCGAAGGTGACGATGTCGCTCGGCAGCGGCAGGTCGTTGTCGATCGTCTTGGGGACGTGGGCGACGGTGAGCCCTTCCAGCGTCTTGGCCAGGCGGGAGGCGGCGAACGCGGTGTCGTCACCCCCGATCGTCAGCAGGTAATCGACGCTGAGCCGCTTGAGCGAATCCGCCACGCGGTCGACACCCTCCGGCGACTTGGTCGGATTCGTGCGCGACGTGCGGATGATGGAGCCGCCATCGAAGTGAATGCGCGAGGTGTCGTTGATCTCCAGCTCGACCACGTGCTCGGTGTCGCCCTGGGCGAGCCACTTGAATCCGTCGTAGCAGCCGAGCACGCGCAGCCCGTGGTTGCGGGCCTCGATGGTGGCCGCCGCGATGACGGCGTTGATCCCGGGCGCGGGGCCGCCGCCGACCAGGATCGCGAGCGTCTTCTTCATCATGACGCCTATCCTACCCAATCTCGACTCGGGCAGCGAGAATCGCGAGGGGCATCGGGGGTGCCCGCGATCCGGGCAGGGGCCGGTCAGAAGTAGGCGAGCAGCCGGCCGCAGGCGATGACGGCGATCCAGAGCGTGAGTGACAGGGCCCCGGCCAGTTGTGCCGGCCACGGCGCGGGAAGCTCCGTCTCCCAGTCGCCGACGGCCCGGAAGGGCCAGCGGTGGAAAAGACCGGCGTTCAGCAGCGCGGCCCCGATGAACAGCAGCTTGAGGCGGAAGGCCGGGTTGGCGGCCATCTCGGTCGCGTGCGCGACGAACATCAGGGTACCCGACGGCACGACCAGCAGCAGGGCCAGGCGGGCCCAGCGGAGCAGGTGATCGGCCATGGCGCTGACCGGCAGCCCCCGGGAGAGACCGAGCAGGCGGAGATCGAACATGATGGCGGCGCCGACGAGGACCACGAAGCCGACGATGTGCACGATCTCCACGATCGGGTACAGCCAGAGCCACTGCCGCATGGCGACGGCCAGCCGAGAGGTTTCCAGCCAGACCGCCCAGGCCGGGCCGCTCGGCGGATGCATCAGCGCAGTTCGGTGGTCTTGCCCGCGATGGTGATGCGCTCGGCCCGCATCTCGTCCGGCTCCGTGCGGTTGGGATATCCCACGACGGTGGCGGTGGTCCCGGGCGCGAGCATGTCGCGCGTGAGGCCACGGTTCTCCATGCGCGACGGCGGGGCCAGCACGACGATCCACGTCTTGCCCGGCGTCTCCAGCCGGACCGATCCATGTGGATGCTCGTACCCCGCCTCGCGGATCGTCCCCGTCAGCGTCAACGTCTTGCCGGCATCGTATCCACTCCACCCGTGATGGGCGCGCGCGCCGGTTACGCCGACCACGACGGCGATGGCAAGGACGACGGCCGTTCCCCCGACACGCCCTCCGACGGCAGCTGCTCGGTCGCTCCGTCTCATCCCCGCCTCCTTCCCCTTCCCCAAGCCTCGCCCGATGCCGGCGGCTCGACCCGACCCTCACTCTTCACGCTCGCCGATGACTACGGAGTGAGAACGATCTTGCCGAACTGCTTGCCCTCGGCGAGCCGCTGCTGGGCGGCAGCGCCGTCCTTGAGCGGGACGACCTCGTCGATGATGGCCCGGAGCCGGCCCGCGAAGAACTGGCCCATCACGTCGTGGAACTCCTGCCGGTTGGCCATCGTGGATCCGATGATGTGCACCTGCTTCCAGAACACGAGCGGAATGAGCGTCTCGCCGACGGGGCCCGAGGTGGCGCCGCACGTCACGAGCCGCCCGCCGGCCTTGAGCGAGCGGATCGAGTCCTTCCAGGTGGCGGCGCCGACGTTCTCGATGACGACGTCCACGCCGCGCTTGCCGGTGGCCTCGAACACCTGCCGGGCCCAGTCCGGGCTCTTCTTGTAGTTGATTCCGACGTCGGCCCCGAGCGCCCGCGCCTTGTCGAGCTTGGCGTCGTCGGACGAGGTGACGATGACGCGGCCGCCGCACAGCCGGGCGATCTGCACCGCCGTCGACGAAACCCCGCCGCCGACGCCGATGATCAGCACGTCCTGGCCCGGTCGCACCCGGCCCTGCGTCACCACCATCCGCCACGCCGTCATGTTGGTCAGGATGAACGAGGCGGCCTCCTCGAAGGAGACCGTGGGAGGCAGGGGCAGGACGTTGTCGCCGCGCACGGCGACGTACTCGGCGAGGCCGCCGCGGGTGTGCTCGCCGAGGATGCCGTAGCGCACGCAGAGGCTGTCCTCACCCTGCCGGCAGAACTCGCAGCGTCCACACGTGAGGTTGGGATTGACCGCGACCCGGGTGCCGACCGTCACGCCCTGAACCTCGGCGCCGACCTGGGCGACCTCGCCCGCGATGTCGCAGCCCGTCCAGAACGGCAGCGGCGTCTTGAGCGCGGGGATGCCCTCTCGGACGAAGAGGTCGAGATGGTTGAGGGCGCAGGCCCGGACCCGGACCAGCACTTCGTTCGGCCCGATCGTCGGGTCGGGGACGTCCTCGTACTTGAGCTTGTCGGGGCCGCCGAACTCGTGGAAGGCGAGCGCTTTCATGCGGGCAGGGGCTCCTTCATCTCACCCGTTGAACTGCTTGATGAGCCGCGGCAAGCGCGGGTCGTCCAGCGCCTGCGGCTGGCCGGGCTGGTAGAAGGCCGTGCGATCGAGCAGGCCGCGGTACCGCTCGGTGAGTCGCGCGGCGATGGTGTCGTGGGTGCCGGTGACGGCGTAGGTGTCCAGCATTTCGTCGGTGACGAGGTCGGCCATCCCCTGCCAGTCGCCCTCGACCGACTTGCGGTGGAGCTGGGGCGCCAGGTCCTGCCAGCCGTGCGCGGCGAGCACCGGCTCGTAGGTCCGCGTCGAGGCGTAGAAGGCGATCTGCTGCTTGACCGCGAGGCGCTGGCGCGCGAGGTCGGCCTCGGTGTCGCCGACGATGACGAAGCTGGAGGTGGCGTA
>JBKOZA010000095.1:0-3803 GCA_046725675.1 Candidatus Methylomirabilota bacterium | reverse complement strand
GCCGGGCGGGCTCGTGAAGGGCGAGACCAGATGGGCGACGGCGGCCGTGCGCTCGCTGATCGCCTCTTCCAGCTCGAAGGGCTGCGTGCGGCGGGCGAGCCCGATCTCGACGAGCACGCCGCCGGCGACGCGGTAGGCCTGATCGTACGCGAACCGATGCGCGCGCTGGATCACGATCTCGTTGCGCATGCCGCGGGTGTCGGGCAGGCGCGTGATCTTCGCGGGGTCGGTGCCGGCGATGCAGGCGGCGGCCTGCAAGATCAACCCCGAGCTGGCGCCGGCCGACACGAACGCGGCCTCCGCGCCCAGCATGCGGGCGATCGCGGCGCCCGCGGCCTCGTTCAGCTCGTCGAGGTTCACGAGGGTCGTCGACGCCTCCCGCATGGCCTCCAGGGCCTCGGGACGCAGGCGCGAGCCGCCGTAGCGCGTCGTGGTGCCGCAGGCGTGGATGACGGGGCGCACGCCCAGGCGGCGGTAGATCTCGGGCACGGGCTTCGACGGGCTCACGCCAGGCCCTCCCCTCGCAGCGCGCGGACCGCGGTCTCGAACGCGGCGACGGTCTCCTCGATGACCGCGTCGGTGTGGCAGGTGCTCACGAGCGCGCGGGCGCCGTTGAAGTCCACACCTTCCAGAATGAGCGCCTGTCGCAGCGCGCGACTGCGCTCGGGGTCCTTGGCGTCCAGACGCCGCCAGTCGACGTGCGCCACGGACTGATCGGCGCCGTCGCGCGGCGGGGCGCCGGCGTTGAAGAAGATCTTCCAGTCGCTGTGGTCGCCGTAGACCTTCCAGGCGACCCCCTCGCGCGCGAGGACCTCGTTGAGCCCGTGGCGCAGCTTGGCGGCTTGCTCATTGGCCAGAGCGATCGCCTGGCCGTCGGCCACGGCGCTCAGCATGGCGACGCCGGCGGCGGCGGTGAGCGGGTTGGCGTTGAACGTGCCGTGGTGGGCGATCTTCTGCGCGCCGGGCCGCGTCGCGAGGTAGGCCAGCACGTCCTCCCGGCCGACGACGGCCCCGCCCGGCAGCCCGCCGGCGAGGATCTTGGCCAGCGTCGTGAGATCTGGCCGCACGCCCAGCAGCGCCTGCGCGCCGCCCGGGGCGACGCGGAAGCCGGTGACGACCTCGTCGAAGATCAGCAGCGTTCCGGCCCGACGGGTCTCCTCGCGCAGCGCGTGGACGAACGACGCCGGCGTCGGCACCGAGCCGAAGTGGCCGCCGGTCGGCTCCAGGATGACCGCGGCGACGTCGCCGGCGGCCAGGCGCTGGCGAACGGCCGCGATGTCGTTCGGCGGCAGCACGGTGACCAGGGCGACGACCTCGGGGAGCTGGCCGGCCTCGGGCTCGGCCTCGTACGGCGCTCGCACGCCGATCTCCAGACCCTCGTGCCAGCCGTGGAAGTGGCCGGCGAACTTCACGACGTGCCTCCGGCCGGTGGCGGCGCGGGCCAAGCGCACGGCCATGTGGGTGGCTTCGGTGCCGGAGGCCGTGAAGCGCACGCGCTCGGCGCTCGGCACCAGCCGAGTAACCCACTCGCCCCACTCGACTTCCTTCGGGTGGCAGGCGCCGTAGTGCGTGCCTCTCCCCGCTTGCTCGCGCACCGCGTCGCGCACCGCCGGCGGGTTGTGGCCGAGCAGCAGCGCCCCGTGACCCATCCAGTAATCGATGTAGCGGCGGCCGTCGACGTCCCACTTGAACGCACCCTCGGCGCGGTCCACGTAGAGCGGGAAGGGTTGCATGCGGCGGTTGTCGTGCGTCACGGCGTCGGGGAACAGGTGGCGCGCGCGCTCGTACAAGGCGTGCGAGGCGGGCAGCGCGTCGGTGTAGGCGTCGGTGAGCTTCGGTGAGGTCACGGTCCGGGCCATGCGGGCTCTCCTTCCCTGGGGCGACATAGTATAGTCCGCTCGACCGCAGCCCGAGGAGGGACCCATGCGCAGACTGGCGCTCGCTCTGTTGGCACTCGTCGTCGCCTCCGCCGCCTCCGATGCCCGGGCGGCCGAATCCCTGCTGGACAAGGTGAAGCAGAAGGGCGAGATGATCGTCGGCACCAAGTACGACTTCCCGCCGATGGGCTTCATCAACAAGGACAGCGGTCAGGTCGAGGGCTTCGAGGTCGACCTGGCCAACGAGATCGCCAAGGAGCTGGGCGTGAAGGCCAAGTTCGTCCAGGCCCTGTCCAAGACGCGCATCCCGCTGATCGTGAACGGCAACGTCGACCTGATCGTGGCCACCATGACCCACAAGCGCGAGCGCGAGCAGGCGATCGACTTCACGATGCACTACATGATCACCGGCCAGCGGCCCGTCACTCGCAAGGACACGGGCATCACGCACGTCTCCCAGCTGGCCGGCAAGCAGGTGGCCTCCGTGCAGGGCGGCAACGCCGGCCCGAATCTGTTGAAGGTCCAGCCCAAGGCCGTCCTGGTGCAGTTCCAGGAGCAGACCGAGGCCCTGCTGGCGCTGAAGCAGAAGCGGGTCGACGCCGTCGTGAGCGACGACGTGCTCAACCAGTGGTGGGTGAAGAACAACCCGGAGCTCGTCCTCGTCGGCAAGCTCTACACGATCGAGCCCTACGGCATGGGCGTGCGCCAGAACGACTCGAAGTGGCGCAACGCGATCAACCAGGCGCTGATGGAGATCTGGGACTCGGGCCGCTACCACGAGATCCACTTCAAGTGGCTGGGGCAGAAGCCGGAGTTCGAGATCCCGTGGTACCCGAAGTGAGGCCAGGGTCCTGGGAGTGTCCTCCGCCGGCCTGAGCGCGGCGGCCGCGCTGGCCCGCCGCCGCCGGCCGTGGTTCGAGACGCCGGGCGAGCGCCGCGCCTGCCTGCTGGTGTGGGGCACCATCACCGCGTTCGTCGTCTGGTACTTCTTCTTCGGGCCGCGCGCGAACTACGACTACAACTGGCGCTGGCCGGTCATCTGGCAGTACCGCCGGTTCTTGCTGCGCGGCGTCGGCACCACGCTGTACATCTTCGCGTGGTCGCTCGCCTTCAGCCTCGCGCTGGGCCTGTTCTGCGGCATCGGCCGCACGAGCGGCGTGCGCTGGGTGCGGGCGCTGTCGATCGGCTACGTCGAGGTCTTCCGCAACATCCCGCTGCTGGTGCAGATGTGGTGGGCCTACTTCGGCCTGCAGCAGATTCTCAACGCGCTGGTCAACGACCCCTTCGGCCTGCGCGTCCTCATCTCCAGTCCGGTCGCCTGCATCCTGGCCCTGTCGCTCTACACCGGCGCCTACATGGGCGAGGTGGTGCGCTCCGGCATCCGCTCGATCCCGCGCGGCCAGTGGGAGGCGGCCACCTCCACCGGCCTGTCGCGAGCGCAGACGTGGCGCCACGTGGTGCTGCCACAGGCGCTGGTGATCGTGATCCCACCCATGGCCAGCGAGGTCCTGAACATCATCAAGAACTCGGCGGTGGCCATGACGATCGCCATCACCGACCTGATGTTCTTCTCGCAGAAGATCGAGGAGGAGACCTTCGCGGGCTTCGAGGCGTACACGGCGGGCACGCTGCTCTTCCTCCTGCTGACCCTGCTGACCGTCGGCACGATCTATCTCATCCAGCGGCTGTTCGGGCTCAAGGTCCGGACGGCGAGCTGAGCCGCCAGCGATGGAATCGTTCTGGAAGTGGCATGTCATCCCCGAGAACCTGGCCTTCTTCGCGGCTGGCTTCCGGCTGACGCTGACGATCTTCGCGGTGGCCTGGGTGGGCTGCTGGGCCTTCGCGGTGGTCTTCGGCGCGATGCGCCACTCCCCCCGGCCGTGGCTGCGCTACCCGGCGGCCGCCGTCGTGGAGATCGTCCGGGGC
>JBKOZA010000094.1:0-1392 GCA_046725675.1 Candidatus Methylomirabilota bacterium | reverse complement strand
GCGTGGGCGTCGAACATGCAGCAGGTGCTGGCGCGGCGGGCTCTCGCCAGCGAGGCGGCGCGGAGGCGCCTCGGCGGGCCGCGGACCTTCGCCTACGGCGCCACCCCGATCGAGACGCTGGATCTCTATTCCACGACGCGCTCCAACGCGCCGATCGCGGTGTTCCTCCACGGCGGCGCCTGGCGCGGTGGCCACGCCCGCGACGCCGCCTACGCCGCCGAGACGTTCGTGCACGCCGGGGCGCACTACGTCGTGCCGGAGTTCGCCACGGTCATGGAGGTCGGGCTCGACGGCATGGCGCTGCAGGTGCGCCGCGCGGTGGCGTGGGTCGCGAAGAACGCGCCGACGTTCGGCGGTGATCCCGGCCGCATTCACGTGATCGGCCACTCGTCGGGCGGCCACCTGGCCGCCACCGCGCTGGTCACCGACTGGAACGACTTCGGCCTGGGGGCCGACGTGGTCAGCGGCGGCGTGTGCATCAGCGGCATGTTCGATCTGTACCCGGTGCGGCTGTCGGCCCGCTCGGCGTACGTGAGGTTCGACGACCGTATCGAGTCCGACCTGAGCCCGCTCCGCCACCTCGCGCGACTGCGCTGCCCGGTGATGGTGGCCTACGGCGATCAGGAGAGCCCGGAGTTCCAGCGACAGTCGAGCGAGCTCGCGCGGGCGCTCGAGTCGCGGGGCCGGCTGGACCGGCTGATCGTGGGCCTGGGCTACAACCACTTCGAGCTGCCGGAGACGCTGGCGAGCCCCTACGGGCTGCTGGGCCGGGCCGTGCTGGAGCAGATGAAGCTGGCGTGACGGTCGGCCGAGGGCGGGGACGCTCGACTAGAGCTTTCGCAGTCGAACGTGCTGCACGCCGTGATCCGGGCCTTTCTCCAGAATCAGGTGCGCCCGCTCGCGGGTGGGCAGGATGTTCTCGAGGAGATTGGGCTCGTTGATGTCCCGCCAGATCCGGGCCGCGACGGTTTCCGCCTCCTCGTCGCTCAGATCGGCATAGCGGTGAAAGTACGACGACGGGTCCTGGAAGGCCGTCTTGCGCAGCGCGAAGAAGCGCTCGACGTACCACTGGCGGACATGGCCGGCCTCGGCGTCAACGTACACCGTGAAGTCGAAGAAGTCCGACGCGAAGAGGTGCGGCGACGCGTCTCCGGCCTGGAGGATGTTCAGCCCCTCGACGATCAGGACGTCCGGCCGGTCGATGGTCTGAAAGCGCCCCGGGACGATGTCGTAGGTGAGATGCGAGTACACGGGCACCCTGACCTCGGTCTGGCCCGCCTTGACGTCGGACAGGAACGTGATGAGCGTCCGGAGGTCGTAGCTCTCGGGGAACCCCTTGCGGTGCAGGATCCCGCGCGTCTCCAGCACGTGGCGGGGATACAGAAAGCCGTC
>JBKOZA010000093.1:0-1004 GCA_046725675.1 Candidatus Methylomirabilota bacterium | reverse complement strand
GGCGGCGAGTCATTCGAACGCCACGGCCCGCAGGAACGCCGCGCTCATCGATGGCGGGCGCCTGGCGAGCGGGCGCTCGTCCAGATCGGTCTCCGCGCCGCGCGGCTCGAGGGGGCCGCGCGGCGGCGTGCTCGGCGTGGCTCGAGGGCGCGCCACCGGCAACAGGATGCCGCGATGGAGAAAATCACAGATGATGCGATTCCCCGTCGCCCAGTCGTCGCCCGTCGATGCGAAGTGATAGCTGCACAGCGCATCGCCGTTGAAGGCGGGGTGGCCACAGAGCGTGCACACGCTCATCGTCCTCTCCTCTGCGACCTTGGGATGCCCGGGCTCGCGCCGTCGTTGCACGCGATGCCCGGGAGCCCGCGATCGAGACACGCGGCGATTGGACGCCGTGGCCGTGGTGGCAGTGAAACCGAACAGCCTCCACCACCACTCTTAACAGGAGGAGGCCTCCCATGAAGACCTTGAGCGCCGTCGTCGTCGGGCTGACGATCGTCCTGCTCGCCCGGGTCGCCCCGGCCTACGTGGTCCAGGTCGTGACGACCGCTCCCCTGGTGGATGCGACGAGCGCCGAGGCCCCGTCAAAGCTGCACGACGCCGTCCAGGCCGCGATCCGCGACGTCCTGGAGCACGCCATCGCGTTCACTCCCACGGTCGTGCGCATCGAGGACGCGAGGATCATCGGCCAGCGTCTCTACCTGGTCCTCCTCCTCGCCGACGCCGACGGGGAGGCGACCATCCAGGGTCTGGGAACGGATCACACCGCGCCCCACGCGCCCGATGCCGAGTCGCCCGAGGTCCCCGATCCCGGGTCGCTGGACGCGCCCGATGGCGAGCGGGGGGGTGTCGGCATCCGCACGTGATCTGCCGAGGCGCGCCGCCGTTCCCGTACATTAGGGCGGTGAACCACATCGGCGCGTAGGGCACGGGACGGGCGGGCGATGCGCATCGTGTTCTGGAACATCTGTGCCGGCGGCGGGGTGCGCGCGCAGCGCATCGCC
>JBKOZA010000092.1:0-2368 GCA_046725675.1 Candidatus Methylomirabilota bacterium | reverse complement strand
CGGGTGGACCGGCTCAGCGCGCTGTTCCGGCCGAAGAAGACGACGTACGCAACGTTCGAGGTGGTCGACGTGGCCGGGATCGAGAAGGGCGAGCGGGGAGCGCTGGAGGCCAAGGAGCTCCGCAACGCCGACGCGCTGCTCCACGTCGTGCGCGCCTTCACGGACGACGCCCGCGGCGCGCCCGACCCGCGCCGCGACGTTCTCGAGCTCGAACTGGAGCTGATGCTCGCCGATCTGGAGGTCGTCGACCGCCGGCTGGAGCGGCTGGCGGCGTCGATCAAGAAGCAGCGCAAGGAGGCCGAGGTCCGAGAGCACGATCTGCTGGGCCGGCTCAAGGCGGCGCTGGAGCAGGAGACCCCGCTCCGCGCACTGGACCTCACCGGCGACGAGGCGCGGGTCGCCCGGGGCTTCACGTTCCTGTCCCAGAAGCCGATCCTGCACCTGGTCAACGTCGAGGAATCCGCGATCGCCGAGGGCGAGCGCGCCGCGGAGCGCCACCGCCTCGCCGAGGTGGCCGCCCGTCCCCACAGCCGAGTGGGCTGGGTGTCGGCCGTCATCGAAGCCGAGATCGCGCGCCTGGAGGGCGAGGCGCAGCAGGCGTTCCTGGCGGACCTCGGCCTGGCCGAGCCCGCCATCAACCGGGTGCTGCGGGAGTGCTTCGCCCTGCTCGGCCTCGTCTCGTTCTTCACGACGGGCGAGGACGAGGTACGGGCGTGGCCCATCCCGGCCGGGACCCGCGCCCAGGACGCCGCGGGCGCGGTGCACTCCGACATCGCGCGGGGATTCATCCGGGCCGAGGTCAACGGGTACGACGAGCTGATCGCCGTCGACGGCTCCTTCGCCGACCTGCGCGCCCGCGGCCAGCTCCGGCTCGAGGGCAAGGACTACGTCGTCCGCGACGGCGAGATCTGCCACTTCCGGTTCAACGTCGCCAAGTAAGCGTTCGCTGGCACGCGCCATGCTGAGTGTTCCTGGCCATGGTGGACTGGATCGCGATCGTTTCGGCGTGTGGGATGACCGGGATCGTCGGGCTCGGGTTCGTTCTGTGGGAGCGCTACGAGAGCCAGCGGCTCGCGCGTGAACGACTGCGCCGCCGCATTCCGCGGCACCGGCAGCCCCCATCGCCGATCCGCTCCGTCCGGCGCGCCGCCTAGCCCGGCTTCGGCGGCCTGATTCCCGGCACCGGCTTCAGCGGACCCCCGAGGGCGCGAACCACGGCGGCGACGTTGTCGTCGGGGGTGTTCATCGCCAGCACGCAGCCGGCGCCGACGATGAGACCGACGCCGTCGGTCTGGGCCACCGCGTCCCTGGCCTCCGCGACCGCGGAGTCCGGAGAGCCGTCGCGGAGGGTCGCCCACTGGTCGAGCCCACCGATCACCGCCCCGGGCACCTGGCGCTGCCCGGCGGCGAGCGCTGGCGCGGTGCGGCGATCGTCCCAGTTCCAGGCGTGGCCGGGCAGGCGGGCCAGGCGCTCGAACATCAGCGCGTCGCCGTGGCAGTGGACGACGGTGAGCACGGAGCGTCCCGCCACCGACTCGAGGATGCGTCGATCGTAGGGCTCCCCGAACTCCGCGTAGACTTCCTCGACGTGGGCGCTGCGACTGGCGGCCTGGATCGAGTAGAAGATGCCGGAGACGCCCTCGGTGAGCGCGACGTCGGCGAAACGCAGGAGCGTTTCGGTGATCGCCTCGAGCGCGTCGCGCACGAGATCGGGGTGCTCGCGCAGGTCGCGCGCCAGCCGGGTACCCGACAGCTTGCGCGCGAGTGAGAGCGGCGAGAACAGCGTGGGCAACACCGGCGCGTCTCCGATCCGCCGGTCGAAGCCCATCCGGATGATCGTCTCGATCTGCTGGCCGTAGCCCTCCGCGCTCATGGGGTCGAGAGGGCGGATGCGCCTCCAGTCCTCGGCATCCTTCACCGCGCAGGTGGCGCACGCGCGGTGGCCGTCGGGCAAGACCTCTTCGGCCTCCACGCAGCCCCAGGCCTCGACCGCGTAACCGCCATGCGGGGTGATCTTGAGGAAGTCCGAGCCGTAGCGCTCGTGGAAGCGCAGCGTCGCCTGGGCCAGGCCGGCCGGAGAGCGGTCGACGCTAGGGAAGTGCCGCCACACCGCGTACGGCACGCGGTCCACCGGCTGACGGTTGATCGCGGCTTGAATCCGCTCGCGGCGACCCATCTGTCGCATGCGATCACGGCTCCCCGGTCGATTGGCGGCGCGCGGGGCGACGGCGTAGACGGCCGGCCGTGATGACCGGCACGCCCGCCTCGTTCACGACGTCGAAGTCGATGGTGTCGTCGCGGCGCTCGCCGCCACGAACGGTGAGCGTGGACGGCATCTCCACCATCCCCGTGAACTTCGCCGCCACCT
>JBKOZA010000091.1:0-7323 GCA_046725675.1 Candidatus Methylomirabilota bacterium | reverse complement strand
ATGACGGACGTCCGCGTGCGCTTCGCGCCGAGCCCGACCGGGCATCTGCACGTCGGGGGCGCCCGCACCGCGCTGTTCAACTGGCTGTTCGCGCGTCACCACCGGGGTGTGTTCATCCTGCGAATCGAGGACACCGATCGCGCGCGCTCGACCGACGAGAACCTCGGCGCCATCCTCGACGCGTTGCGATGGCTCGAGCTGGACTGGGACGAGGGGCCGCCGGCGCCGGGTTACCGGCAGAGCGAGCGGCTGGACCTCTACCGGCGGGCGGCCGAGCGGCTGCGCGACGCCGGCCGCGCCTACTACTGCGACTGCCCGCCGCCGCAGCTCGAGGCCGAGCGCAAGGCGGCCGAGGCGCGCAAGGAGACGTTCCGGTACTCGGGCCGCTGTCGCGACCGCCGGCTCACCGCCGGCGCCCTGCGTCTGCGGATCCCCGACGAGGGCGCGACCGTCGTGCACGACCTCATCCACGGTCCGGTCGAGTTCGACCACCGCCAGCTCGACGATTGGATCCTGGTCCGCACCGACGGGACCCCCACCTACAACTTCTGCGTCGTGGTGGACGACGTCGACATGCGGATCAGCCACGTGATCCGCGGCAACGACCACCTGTCGAACACCCCCAAGCAGGTGCTCGCCTACGAGGCGCTCGGCTACCCGGTTCCGACCTTCGCGCACGTCTCGATGATCCTGGGCCCCGACCGTGCCCGGCTGTCCAAGCGGCACGGCGCCACCGCGGTGCTGGCCTACCGGGAGGAGGGGATTCTGCCGGAGGCGATGGTCAACTACCTCGTGCGCCTCGGCTGGTCGCACGGCGACCAGGAGATCTTCACGCGCGCCGAGCTGATCGAGCGCTTCGACATCAAGGACGTGTCGTCCGCGGGCGCGGTGTTCGACCGAGCCAAGCTCGAGTGGCTGTCGCAGGAGTACATCAAGGCCGCCGGCGGCGCCCGCCTGGCGACGCTCGTGCGCCCGTTCCTGGCCGCGGCCGGCCTGACGGCGCCGGACGACGCGCGGCTGGCGGCGATGCTGGAGACGCTGCGCGAGCGGGCCAAGACCCTGCGTGAGATGGTCGAGGTCGGCCGGTTCTACTTCGAGCGGCCGACGCGGTACGACGACGCGGCGCGAGCCCGGCTGTTCACGCCGGCCGGTGCCGAGCGGCTCGCCATGCTGATCGAGCGCCTGTCGACGGTCGAGCCGTTCGCGGCGCCGGCCCTGGAGGCGCTCTATCGCGAGCTGGCGGCCGGCCTGGGCCTCAAGCTCGTCGACCTCGCCCAGCTCACGCGCCTGGCCGTCACCGGGGGCACGGCCTCGCCGCCACTGTTCGACGTGCTCACGCTCCTGGGCCGCGCCGAGGTCCTGGCCCGCCTACGCGCCGCCCACATCGTCGCCGGGGCAGCCTCGTGAGGTTGCTCCTCGCGCGTCACGGCGAGTCGACGTGGAACGCCGAGCGGCGGTTCCAGGGCTCCACCGACATCCCGCTCTCGGCGCGGGGCCGCGCCCAGGCCGGGGCCCTCGCCAGGGGTCTGCGTTCGTATCGGGTCCGCGCCGCCTACGTCAGCCCCTTCCGGCGCGCCCGGGAGACCGCCGAGCTGGCGCTCGCGGGGACGGGCGTGCCGGTGGTGGTGCTCGACGACCTGCGGGAGCTGTCGCTGGGCCAGTGGGAGGGGTGCACGGTCGACGAGATCCGCGCGCAGGAGGGTGATCCCTATGTCGCCTGGCTGCGCGCGCCTCACGACTGCCCGCCGCCCGGAGCCGAGCCGCTGCCGGTGGTCGGCGAGCGCATGCGCGCGGCCGTCGCCCGCATCGCGGCCGCGCATCCCAACGGCGACGACGTGCTCGTCGTCGCCCACGGCGGCGTCATCAGCGTGTACGCCTGCGAGCTGCTCGGCTGCTCGTTCAACCACCTGTGGCGGCTGCGGGTGGACAACGCCTCGCTCACCGTGGTGCGGCCGCCGCGCCTGGTGTCGCTCAACGAGACGGGCCACCTCGCCGGCGAGCTCGCCCCCGGCCACCTGCAGCGCGCCAGCCTGGCGGCCCGTCACGCGAGCGGGTCATGACCGTCCTGCTGGCACTGTTCGGCGGGACGGCGTTGCTGCTGTACGGCATCCGCCTCAGCGGCGACAGCCTGCAGCGGGCGATCGGCGGCCGCCTGCGCCAGCTGCTCACGGTCATGTCGCGCACGCGGCTGGCCGCGGTGGTGTCGGGCGCGCTGGTGACCGCGATCATCCAGTCCTCGGCGGCGACGACGCTCATGCTGATCGGCTTCGTGTCGGCCGGACTGATGGCCTTCCGCCAGACTCTTGGCGTGATTCTCGGGGCCGATATCGGGACCACGCTGACCGTGCAGCTCATCGCCTTCCGGATCACGGACTACGCGCTGCTCCTGGTGGGCGCCGGCTTCCTGATCACGTTCGTCGCTCGGCGCAGCACCCCCAAGGACATCGGCCACGCGATCCTCGGCCTCGGCCTCATGTTTCTCGCCCTCAAGCTCATCCTGGACGGTGCCGCCCCGCTCAAATCCAATCCGCTGGCGCTGGACCTGCTGGAGGCGGCGACGGCGACCCCCGTCATCGCGGTGATCGCGGCCGCGATGTTCAGCGCGCTGGTCTCGTCGTCGGCCGCCACGATCGGCCTGGCCCTGGCGCTGGCCACCCAGGGACTGATCACGCTGTCGGGCGCGGTGGCGATCGTGGTGGGCGCCAACATCGGCACCTGCGCGACCGCGCTGACCGCCTCCATCGGCGCCACCGCCGAGGCCAAGCGGGTGGCCGTCGCCCACATCGCCTTCAAGGTCCTGGGGGCGGCGCTGATCGTCCCCTTCATCGGGCCGTTCACGGCGCTGGTGGCGGCCACCGCGGCCGATCCCGCCCGCCAGGTCGCCAATGCCCACACGTTCTTCAATCTCGGCATCAGCCTGCTCTTCCTGCCGTTCACACCGGTGGCCGGCCGCGTGATCGAGACGCTCGTGCCCGACGACCAGCGCGAGGACACCCCGTTCCGCACGAAGTACCTCGACGAGCGCGCGCTGGAGCAGCCGTCGCTGGCGCTCGGCCAGGCCCACCGCGAGGCGCTGCGGATGGCCGACGTGGTGCAGGGCATGCTGCGCGACGCGCTGCCGGCCTTCCGCTCCGACAACCTCGCCGGGATCGAGAACATCGAGCAGCGGGACGACCAGGTCGACTTCCTCGAGCGCGAGATCAAGCTGTTCCTGGCCCGCCTGGGCCGCGAGGCGATGGGCTCCGACATGTCGCGCAAGGAGATCGGCATGATCTCCTTCATCGGCAACCTCGAGAACATCGGCGACATCATCGACAAGAACGTCATGGAGCTGGCCCGCAAGAAGCACTACCAGGGGCGACGCTTCTCCGAGGCGGGCTGGGCCGAGATCGTCGAGTTCCACGGACTGGTCACCAAGAACTTCGAGCGCGCCATCGCCGCCTTCGCCACCGGCGACAAGGCGCTGGCCCAGGAGGTGCTGGACCAGCGGCCCTTCATGCGCTCCCGCGAGCGCGAGCTGCGGGAGTCACACCTCAGCCGGCTGCGGGCCGGCCTGGCCGAGTCGCTGGAGACCTCCGAGATCCACTTGGACATCCTGACGAACCTCAAGCGCATCAGCTCCCACGTCTCCGCGCTGATGTTCCCCATCCTCGACGAGGTGTGAGCCATGAAGAAGATCGAGGCCATCATCAAGCCGTTCAAGCTCGACGACGTCAAGGAAGCGCTCACCGAGATCGGGGTGATCGGCATGACCGTCACCGAGGTCCGCGGCTTCGGACGGCAGAAGGGACACACCGAGCTGTACCGCGGCTCCGAGTACACGGTGGACTTCCTGCCCAAGGTCAAGATCGAGGTCGTCGTGGCCGACCACGTCCTCGACAAGGTGGTGTCGACGATCGTCGGCGCCGCCAAGACGGGCTCGATCGGCGACGGCAAGGTCTTCGTGCTGCCGATCGACGAATCGATCCGCATCCGCACCGGCGAGACGGGTGAGGGCGCGGTGTAGTGGCTCCCGGCCACGGCGGTCACGGGCCGGGGGCGACGGGGCGGAACGCGCGGCCGCGCGCACGGCTCGCCTGTCGCCGTAACTCGCTCCGGGTCCGGCTCGCTCGGGCCCCCCATCCCCCGGAGGGGGCTCGGTCGGCGGCGAGTCGGGGCGGGGGCGGCTCGCTCGCTGAACCCTGCGCTCGAACGGCGACGACGGCTCGCCGTGAAGCGCCGCCGCGCGTTCTGCCCCGCCGCCCCCGGCCCGTGACCACCGTGGCCGGCAGCCACATCGCGGGCTCGTAGTCGGGTGGAACCACGCAGCGGAATCCCCGTCGGGGTGGCGCGGCGGGTCCTGAGGCGCTCGGCGTGGACCATCAGGTGGTCGCCCGGGATCTGCTGACGGCGTCGCCGACGCAGCGGACGCGCGCGCTGAAGCGGCTGGGCTTTGCCAATCCGGGCGCGGCGAGCGCGAATCTCGAGGCGCTCACCCCGACGCCTCGGGATGCGGAGTTGCTGGCGCCGGTGTTGCCGCGGTTGCTGGGCGAGCTGGCCGGCGCGGCGGATCCCGACATGGCGCTCAACAATCTCGAGCGCTACGCGGGCGCGGTCGACCGCGCGGTCCTGTTCCGGACCCTGGCCGAGCATCCGGGCGCCGCCCACCTGCTGGTCCGACTCGGTGGCGGCAGCCAGTTCCTCGCCGACGCCCTCCGCCGCCGGCCGGCCTTCCTGGCCTGGCTGCTGGAGCCGACCACCATGCGCGTGTGGTTCGCGGAGGACTTCGCCGCGGACCTCGAGCAGTCCCTGCGCCCGTTCCCCGCGCGCGAGCCGCGGCTGAACGCGCTGCGGCGCTTCAGGTACCGCCACGTGCTGCGCATCGGCGCCCGCGACCTCCTCGGCGACGCCGACCTCAGCGTGACCACCGAGGAGCTGGCCCGGCTGGCCGACACGTGCCTGGCCGAGGCCTGGCGCATGGCGGAGGCGGAGGCCCAGAGGCGCTACGGCGCCCCGCTCGACGACGAGGGCCATTCCACCGGCGTCGCCGTCATCGGCATGGGCAAGCTGGGCGGCGAGGAGCTGAACTACTCCTCGGACGTCGATCTGATGTTCGCGTACGGCGCCGACGGCCACACGACCGGCGGCCCGGAGGGCTCCCTCGCCAACGGGGAGTACTTCGCGCGCGTCTGCCGCGACCTCGTGTCGATCATCGAGGCGGTGACCGAGGAGGGCCACGTCTTCCGCGTGGACCTGCGCCTGCGTCCCGAGGGCCGCGCCGGCGCCGTCGCGCTGTCGCTGGACGGCTTTCGGACCTATCACCGCGAGCGGGCCGAGCTGTGGGAGCGACAGGCCCTGCTCAAGGCGCGGGTGGCGGCCGGGGACGCGCGCGTCGGCGCGCGCTTCCTGGACTGGGCGCGCGAGGTCGTCTACCGTCCGGGTCTCGACGAGCGCATCGTGCCGGCCGTGCGGGCCATGAAGCACCAGATCGACCGCGAGCTGGCCCGGCGCGGCGAGTCGTCGACGAGCAACGTCAAGCTGGGCCGCGGCGGCATCCGCGAGATCGAGTTCATCGTGCAGGCGCTGCAGCTGCTCTACGGCGGCGACGATCCCTGGCTGCGCGAGCGCAACTCGCTCAAGGCGCTGTTCCGGCTGACCGAGCGCGGGTACCTGGCGCCCGATCTCGGGCGCGCGCTGTCGCACGCGCTCGTGCACCTGCGCGCGGTCGAGCACCGGCTGCAGCTCCTGCACGAGTTCCAGACCCACACGCTGCCGGCGTCCACGTCGGAGCTGGGCTGGCTGGCCCGTCGTCTCGGCGTGCCCGGCGCGCCGGCGATCGCGGCCCGCGCATTCCGCGCCCGCCACCGGGCCGTCACCGGCGAGGTTCACCGCGCGTTCGAGGCCTTCTTCGGCGAGCCCCCGGCGACGCCGCGAAAGCTGAAGCTGCCGGGGCTGGTGGCGCTGCGCGCGACCGGCTTCGCAGACCCCGAGCGCGCGCGCCAGAACCTGCACCTGATCCTCGAGGGCCGCCCGCTGGTGCCGTACGCGGGAGCTCTGCGGTCGGCGCTGGAGCGGCTCTATCCGGCCCTGCTCGACGCGCTCTGGAAGAGCCCGGACCCCGACGAGGCGTTGAACCAGTTCGAGCGCTTCCTGTCCGCGGCCGGCCCGCGCGCCGGGTACATCGAGCTGCTCGCCCGCGATCGCACGCTGCTGGATGGGCTGGTGCGGTTGTGCGCCGGCGGTGACCTGCTCACCCAGCTGCTGATCACGCAGCCCGAGCTCCTCACCTCGCTGGCCGACCCCACCGCGCTGGTGGCCCGGCGCACGCGGGCCGGCCTGCGGGCGTCGCTGGCCGAGCTGTTCGCGCCCACCGCCTCGGCCGCCGAGCGGCGCGACCGGCTGCGACGGATCAAGCAGGCCGAGGAGTTGACCATCGTGTGGCGCTACCTGCTCGGCGTCACCACCATCGAGCGCTACTCGCGGGAGCTGACGGCGCTGGCCGAGGCGACGCTGGAGGCCGGCTGGCTCCTGGCGCTCGGGGCCCAGGTCGAGCGTCACGGCGTGCCGCGCGACGCCGGCGGGCGGTTCATCCCCTCCGTGATCGTCGGCGTCGGCAAGCTCGGCGGGCGCGAGCTGACGACCGGGTCGGACCTCGACCTGTTCGTCGTGTTCGACGATCCCGGGCCCGGCGACGGCATGACGGACGGCGATGCCCCCGTCGACGCGCACACGTTCTACAGCGGCGCGGTGGAGCGCCTGGCTGGTGTCCTCGGCGACATCACGCCGGCCGGCGTCGCGTTCGCGGTCGACCTGCGTATCCGACCCGGCAGCAAGGGCAGCGGCTTCGCGGCCTCGCTCGGCGCGCTGCAACGGTACTATGAGGATCACGGTGACCTCTGGGAGCGCCAGACCCTGACCCGAGCGCGGCTGGTGCTGGGCGATCGCGACCTGGCGCGCCGGGTGCGAGCGACTCTTCGCCGGCTCGTCTACGCGGCGCCGTTGCCGGTCGGTGCGCTCAAGGAGATCGGGGAGGTCCGCACGCGGATGGAGGTGGAGCTGGGCAAGGAAACGCCCGGCCGCTGGCACGTCAAGCAGGGGCGCGGCGGCCTGGTCGACGTCGAGTTCCTCGCCCAGGCCCTCCAGCTCGTCCACGGCGGCGCCGAGCCCGATGTTCGGCGGACCTCGACGGCGGCGGCCCTGGCCGCGCTTTCGCGCGTGGGCGCGCTGCCGGCCGCGACGGCGACGACGCTCACGGCGGACTATCGCTTCCTGCGCCGCGTGTCGACCGCGCTGCGCCTGCTCGGCGCCCGGCCGCCCGATACGATCGAGCTGGCGGGGCCGATG
>JBKOZA010000090.1:0-14836 GCA_046725675.1 Candidatus Methylomirabilota bacterium | reverse complement strand
CACCTCGCCCGGGCGTGGCGGGCTGCCCCCGCCGATCAGTCCCGGGACGGAGATCGTGTGATGGGGGGCCCGGAACGGCCGCTCGCGGACCAGACCCCCGCGGGGCGGCAGCAGACCGGCCACGGACCAGATGGTGGAGACCTCGATGGTTTCCTCTCTGGCGAGCGGCGGCAGGATCGCAGCCAGCCGCCGGGCCAGCATTGTCTTGCCGGCGCCGGGCGGGCCGACCATCAGCACGTTGTGGCCCCCGGCGGCGGCGATCTCGAGGGCGCGCTTGGCGTGAGCCTGGCCGCGCACGTCGGCGAAGTCGAGGTCGTCGCGTGTCACGACCGGCTCCAACGCCGCCACGGGAGCGGGGGCGGCCTGACCGTTGATGAGGGCGACCGCGTCGCCCAGCGTGGAGGCGGGCAACACCCGCAAGCCCTCGACCGCGGCGGCCTCGCCGCGGTTGTCGTGCGGGACGAGCAGCGTGCCGATGCCGCGCCGGCGGCACGTGAGAGCGACCGCCAGCGCGCCGCGTACCGAGCGGATTTGCCCGTCGAGCGCCAGCTCTCCGACGACGACGAACGGCCCCAGACCACCCTCGCGCAGCGAGCCGGTCGCCGCCAGGATGCCGAGTGCGATCGGGAGATCGAAGGAGGCGCCCTCCTTCCGCAGCCCGGCAGGCGCGAGGTTCACGGTGATGCGATCGGCGGGGAAGGTGAATCCGGCGTTGCGGATCGCCGTCCGCACACGCTCGCGGCTCTCCCGCACCGCCGAGTCGGGAAGACCCACCGTCGTGAAGGCCGGCAATCCCGCGGTGACGTCGACTTCCACGCCCACGAGGGCGGCGTCGACACCCCGTAGCGCTGCCGAGAGGACCTTGGCCAGCACGAGCGGGATTGTTCCGGCGCCGGTCGCCGGGCGTCAATGCCGTGAATCGGATACGCGCGTTACTTCGGGACGAACTGCGCGGGGATCTGGCGCCACCGGTAGACGTTCGGGCCGGCCGGTTCGATCATCCAGCGCTCCGGGTAGTGAAACCCCACGGTCGTCTCGCGGACGTAATATCCGGGGATGGTCACGTCCTGACGCAGGATCTCCGGCGTCGGCGGCGCGGCCTGCGGAGCCGGCGCGTTCTCCTCCGGCTTCGCCTCGCCTTCGGGGGCGGCCGGCGGCTGTTCGGGCGGGGGCGGCGGGGTCACCGCGCCGGGCACGATGTACTCGAGACTGACGGCCTGGGGCGGCACGTAGATGTAGCGGATGAGCTGCCCCTGCGGTGTCGCGACGCCAAGGGCCCAGGGAAACGTCGGATGTGGGGGCGCCGTCGGGGACACCTGCGCCACGGCCGTCACGGGCAGCGCCAGCCAGGCCAGGCCCAGGACGCCCCCCCACGACCAGATCGTCCGTGGCCGACTCACCTCGCGATTCTCGGCGGTCGGCGGCCCGGGAGTCAACGATTGGCGTGAAGTGGTAAAGTCGGGCGACCATGACAGCGCAGTTGCGGCCGCCGGTCCCCAGCGACGGCCCCCGGAGCCTTCGCCCGGTCATCCTCGTGGTCGACGACGAGCCGGGGTTGCGCGAATCGTTTCACCTCATCCTCGACGAGCACTTCGAGGTCATCGACGTCCCCGACGGCCACACGGCACTGGACGTCGTCCGCTCGGCCCAGGTGGACGTAGTCCTGCTCGACATCCGCCTGCCCGGCATGGACGGCATCGAGGTCCTCGAGCGTATCAAGGCGATCGACGAAACCCTCGAGGTGGTGCTGGTCACGGCGGTGCGCACGGTCCGCACGGCGGTGGCGGCCATGAAGCTCGGGGCCTTCGACTACCTGACGAAGCCCTTCGAGGAGGACGAGCTCCTCTCCCTCGTGCGGCGAGCGCTCGAGCGTCGCTCGTTGCAGCGCGAGGTCGTCTACCTGCGCTCCGAGCTGGAGCGCCGTCACGCCTCCGAGCTGGTCGGCCGGCACCCGGAGATGCAGCGGCTGTACCGGCTGATCGCCCAGGTGGCCAGGACGTCGACGACGGTGCTGATCACCGGCGAGAGCGGCACCGGCAAGGAGCTGATCGCGCGCGCCATCCACCGGCAGGGGCCGCGCCGGGACAAGCCGTTCGTGGCGGTGAACCCGGCGGCCATCGCGGAGACGCTGATCGAGTCCGAGCTGTTCGGCCACGAGCGGGGCGCCTTCACCGGCGCCTACCAGCGCAAGCTCGGCAAGTTCGAGCTGGCCCAGGGGGGCACGCTGTTCCTCGACGAGATCGCCCTGCTGAAGCCCGAGCTGCAGGCCAAGCTGCTCCGCGTCCTGCAGGAGCGGGAGATCGAGCGGGTCGGCAGCGGGCAGATGATCAAGATCGACGTGCGCATCATCGCGGCCACCAACGCCGACGTCGCCGCCGCTGTCGCCAGCGGTACATTCCGCGAGGACCTGTACTACCGCCTGAACGTGGTGCACCTGATGGTGCCGCCGCTGCGCGAGCGTACCGACGACATCGAGGCCCTCGTCGACCACTTCATCCGCCGCTACAACCACGAGTTCGGCAAGCGCATCCAGGGCCTCACGCCGGAAGCGATCGTCGCCCTCCGGGCGTACCGGTGGCCGGGCAACGTCCGGGAACTACAGAACGTCGTGGAGCGCTCGGTGGTGCTCGTCGACGGCCCTCTGATCGGCATGGAGGACCTGCCACTCGAGCTCTCCCTGGGCACCCCCGGCACGATGGAGACAGACGTCCTGCCGCTCAACGAGGCCAGTGACCGGTTCGAGCGCCAGATCGTGCGCCGCGCGCTGGATCGGGTCAACGGCAACGTGAGCGAGGCCGCGCGGATACTTGGCCTGCACCGTAACTCGCTCAAGGCCAAGCTCGACCGCTGGAAGATCGACCCTCGCGACCCCGGCGGAGCCGCCCAGTAGCTGGGCAGGGTGCACTGCGGCTAGTGAATCAGGGGTAACCGCATGTGCAATCAATAGGTTGTGACGCATTTTCCCTACCGGCTCGCCCAGCCACAGGGCAGTCACCTCGCTCCGCCGTCCCTGCCGCAACGTCCAGAGTGACGAGAAATCACGGAGTTGGACCCATGCAAAGCGCCCCTCCAGAATGGCGGTCCGCTTGCTCCTGGCGTCTCCCGAGCGAGGGCTTTACCATGTTGGCCCTCAAATTCCCAGAGGGGGAGACCCATGACCAAGATTGTGGCCGTCGCTATTCTGTTCGCGTCGTTCCTGCTCGCGCTCCCGGTGATCGAGTCCGGTACCTCCGGCTCGACCCAGATCTTCCAGGCGATCGGCACGGCCGACGGGGGTGGCGGCGGGTACTAGTCCATACCTTGATCGCTCCACTCGTGGTCGGGACGATGTCCCGATCGGCGAGGAAGAAGGGGGGGCTCGGCCCCCCCGTCCTCGTCATGGCACTGCTGGCGACGTTCGTCGCGACGTGGAGTCCCGCGTCGGCGCAGGACAGAACGACGGCGGCCGGCGGCTCGGTCTACCGTCGTCCCCTCGGCAACGAGCCGCCCACGCTCGACCCCGCCCGCATCAGCGACATCTACGGACGCTCCGTCGCCCAGCAGATCTTCGACGGGCTCGTCGAGTACGATCAGACGCTCACGGTCACCCCGGCCCTCGCGCAGTACTGGACGGCCTCACGCGACGGGCTCACCTGGACCTTCACGCTGCGCAAGGGCGTCCGCTTCCACAACGGGCGTCTCCTGACTGCGGACGACGTCGTCTTCTCGCTCACCCGCCTGGTCGATCCCAAGGTCACGTCGACGGCCGCCGACCTGTTCGCGAACATCCAGGGGGCGCAGAGCTTCCGCGAAGGACGCGCGTCCTCGGTGCGGGGCATCACGGCCCTGGACGCCGGCACCGTTCGCATCGTCCTCGACGAGGTCCAGGTGCCCTTCGTGTCCATGCTCGCCATCGGGCACGCCAAGATCGTGCCCCGCGACGTGGTGACCCAGCTGGGCGACGGGTTCGGGACGGCCCCGGTCGGGACCGGCCCGTTCCGGTTCGAGCGCTGGGATCGACGCAAGGAGATCGTGCTCGCCGCCAACGACGATTACTTCGGCGGCGCTCCGCGTCTGCGCCGGATCGTGTACCGGATCTTTCCCGACGAGAAATCGGGCGCGATGTTCGACGAGTTCCGGCGCGGGCGGCTCGAGGACAGTCCGGTCCCGATGCACGACTACCAACGGTTGCTGGCCACCACCGCCGGCACCCACGTCAAGCGCCCCATGTTCAGCGTGCGCTTTCTCGGTCTCAACACGCGCACGAAGCCGCTCGCCGATCCGCGCGTGCGCCAGGCGCTGACCCACGCGATCGATCGGGAGGCGATCGTGCAGGAGTCGACGCACGGCCGCTTCCTGCTCGCCCGCGGCGTGCTGCCGCCGGGCACGCTCGGTTACAACCCCCGGCTCTCCGGCTACGACTACGATCCCGCCCGCGCCCGCGAGCTCCTCGCCCAGGCGGGCTATCCGGGGGGTCGCGGCCTGCCGCCGCTCACCATCTGGGCGACCGTGAAGCTCGAGCCCGAGCACCCCCGCGTGGTGCAGCACCTGGCCGCGGTCGGCGTGCAGGCCGAGTTCAAGTACGTGACCGACTGGCCCCAGTTCTCCCGGCTGCTGGCCGAGGGCCGCTTCTCGATCTTCCAGTACGCCTGGTTCGCCGACCTGCCCGATCCGGACACCTTCCTGTACCGGCTGTTTCACTCCAAGAGCCCGCGCAACTACACGGGTTACAGCAACCCCCAGCTCGATGAGCTGCTCCGCCGCGGCCGGCACGAGTCGGACGGCCAGCGGCGGGCCGAGCTCTACCGGCGCGCCGAGCAGATGGTGATGGACGACGCCGTCGTCATCCCCTTCTTCCACTACACCTACGAGCGCGTCTTCCAGCCGTACGTGAAGAGCATCGAGGTCAGCGGGCTCGGCGATCCCTACATCCCCTTCCGCAAGATGTGGCTGGAGCCGGCCCCGTGAGTCCGCGGTCGTTCCTCGCGCGCTCGCTGCAGCTCCAGCTGCTGTGGGGCACGACCCTGGTCATCTGCGTGGTGATGACGGCCGTGCTGGTCGTGGTCGAGCATCGCCAGCGGGCCGCCGTGATCGACGAGGCCCACCGCCGCGGCGAGATCCTCGCGCGCGACCTCGCCGCCGTCTCCCACGCGCCGCTGCTGCTCTACAATTTCACGGCGCTCGAGCAGAACGTGGCCCGCTTCGCCGCCGAGGACGACGTCCACTACGCGATCATCCTGGACGGGGAGGGACGCGTGGCCGCTCACAGCGCCCGGCCCGACCGGGTCGGCCTCGTGCTGTCGGGTGACGTCGACCGGCGGGCGGCGGCGACGCTCGACCCGCTCGTGCAGGAGACGCGCGCGGACACCGGCGAGGTGCTCGACGAGTTCGCGGTGGCGGTGCTGGTGGGTCAGCAGAAGTGGGGCACGGTGCGCGTGGGGCTCTCGCGCCAGCGCACCGAGGCCCTGATCCGCCGCACCCGCTTGGAGCTCGCGGGCCTGACCCTGTTGATGCTGCTGCTCGGCGGCTTCGGGGCGGCCGTGGTGGCTCGCCGGATCTCGCGCCCGGTGCAGCAGCTGGCCGAGGGGGCGGCGGCCATCTCGCGCGGCGAGCTGGACCTGCGCTTCGAGCCCACCTCCGACGACGAGATCGGCCGCCTGGCCGTCGCCTTCAATCACATGACCTCGCAGCTCCGCCAGCAGCGGACGGCGCTGGAGAGCGCCAACGCCGAGCTGCGCCGGCGGCTCGAGGAGGTCGCCGACCTCAAGACCTACACCGACAACATCCTGGCGTCGCTCACCAACGGCATCGTGACCGTCGATCTCGACGGCCGGGTGGTGACGCTCAACCCGGCCGCCGAGATGCTGACCGGGTTCTTCGCCGGCGAGGTGATGGGCCGCTACTGCACCGAGGTGTTCGAGCAGACGCCCGCGCTCGGCGAGATCCTCATGGAGACCATCGCCAGCCGGGCGGCCACGCCGGGCATCGCAGCCACCCTGCATCGCCGGCACGGGCGGACGGTGCCGGTCGAGATCAGCGCCGCACCGCTGAAGGGCGGGGAGGGCAAGGACCTCGGCGTGATCGCGGCGATCCGCGATCTCAGCGTCGTCCGCGAGCTGGAGAGCCGGCTGCGCCGATCCGACCGCCTGGCCGCACTCGGCAGCCTCGCCGCCGGGCTCGCCCACGAGATCAAGAACCCGCTCACCTCGCTGCTCACCTTCAGCCGACACCTCGCCCGGCGCTTCGACGACGAGCAGTTCCGCGCGAAGTTCCAGTCGGTGGTGCCGCGCGAGCTGGAGCGCATCAACGGTATCGTGGAGCAGCTCCTCGAGCTGGCGCGGCCCACCCCGCTCAGCTTCTCGGCGGTGCGGCTGCCGGCCCTGATCGAGCGGGTGGTCGAGCTGTACGCCGAAGAGATGGAAACCCGGGCGGTCGAGGTCACGCGCGACTACGCGCGCGACCTGCCCGTCGTGTGGGTCGACGCCGAAGCGATCTACCAGGTGCTCGTCAACCTGGTGCGCAACGCGCTCGACGCGATGCCCTCCGGCGGCAGCCTTACGTTACGGGTGGGATGGAGCGACGGGGATCACGTCGGGCGGCCGGGTCGACGCACGCCGGCCCGCCGCGTACTCGTGGAGGTCCAGGACTCCGGGCCCGGCATCTCGGCCGACGACGCCGACCGGGTGTTCAATCCCTTCTTCACCACCAAGGTCAGGGGGACCGGCCTCGGCCTGGCCCTCACGCACAAGATCGTCGAGGACCACGGCGGCACCATCGATTTCCGGAACGCCCGCGTAGGGGGGACGGTCTTCCGCATCGTCCTGCCACTCTTCCCCGATCCCCCCGCCGAGCCGGGCCGGCATGGCGACGACCTTCGGTGATCTCCTTCCGTTCGGCGAGCGTCCGGACGTGATACGCCGGGACGTGAGTCTTCCGGAGGCGCTGGCGGAGGCGGACCGGCTCAGCCGGGAGCTCGAGCAGGAGCGCGTGCGGGGTCGCCGGCTCGAGGAGGAATTGCGGGACGCCCGTCGGCTGGAGGCGGTGGGCCGCGTGGCCGGTGGGGTGGCGCACGACTTCAGCAACATCCTGGCCGTCATCACCGGCTATAGCGAGCTGATGCTCAAACGGATGGATCCGACCGATCCGCTGCGCACGGGCGCGGAGTCGATCCGCAAGGCGGCGGTGTGGGGCCTCAACCTGACCCAGCACATGCTGACGACTAGCCGGACCACCGTGCCGGCGCCCAGCACGCTCGACGTCAATCCCGTCGCCGCCGGGGTACTGCGCACGCTGCAGCCGCTCCTCGGCGAGCACACCGAGGTCGTGCTCCAGCTCGATCCGGAGGTGGGCCGCGTGACCGTGGCCGCCGGTCAGCTCGAGCAGGCGCTCATGAATCTCGTCCTCAACGCGCGCGACGCGATGCCGAGCGGCGGCCGCATCACCATCGAGAGCGGCAACACCGTGCGGACCGAGAGCCAGTCCATCCCCTCGCGCGCCGTCTTCGTTCGCGTCAGCGACACGGGCTGCGGCATGGACGCCGCGACCCTGTCGCGCGCCTTCGAGCCGTACTTCACGACCAAGCCGCCCGGCAAGGGTACCGGCCTGGGCCTGGCCACGGTGTTCGCCTTCGTCACCCAGAGCGGCGGTCACATCGAGGCCGCCAGCGAGGTCGGACGCGGCTCGACGTTCACCCTGTACCTGCCGCGCGTGGACCCCGGGGACGAGGCCGTGACGTTCACGCCGGTCGACGCGGCCACCGTGCTCGTCGTGGAGCCGGAGGCGGGCGTCCGCGACCTGATCCGCGAGATCCTCGAGATCGACGGCTACCACGTGCTCACCGCCCAGGACTCCGACGAGGCCGTGGCGGTCAGCGTGCGCCACCAGGGGGCGATCGCGCTGGTGATCGCCGACCTGTTGTCGCCGGGTGTGGCCGGCGACGGGCTGCTGTACCGACTGGGGCCGGGACGGGCGGCCGCCAAGGTGATCTACCTCTCGGGCGAGCCCCAGGACGCGGTGGAGCAGTATCACGGACTGCCCCCGGGGCGCGGCTTCCTGCACAAGCCGTTCACGGTGGACGCGCTCGTGCACCGGGTCCAGGAGATGCTGGCTACTGGTTGAGGCGACGGCGCAAGAAGCCCAGGAAGCCCTGGGGGAGGAAGATCACCATCAGCGTGAAGATGATCCCGACCGGGATCAGGTAGTACTCGAAGTACCGCGAGAGGCCCTCGCGGAGCAGCAGGAAGAAGGCGGCCCCCGCGATCGGACCCACCAGCGTGCCGACGCCGCCCATGACGTTGAAGATGACCACCTCGCCGGAGATCAGGAAGAACACGAAGTCGGGCGCCGCGAACTTGTTCTGGATCGCGTACAGCACGCCGGCCAGGCCCGCGAAGAGGCCGGACAGCATCACCGCCACGATCTTGTAGCGCTCGACCGCGTACCCGATCGCCCGCGTGCGCGGCTCGTTCTCCCGGATGGACTGCAGCACCATCCCGAAGGGCGAGCGCGTGATCCGGCGCAGCAGGAGATAGGACAGCGTCACCACCGCCAGCACGAACCAGTGCAGGAGCGTCGGCGTGAAGGCCGCCTCGCCGAGCCCGGGCAGGCCGAGCCCCGGCTGGCGAAAGTTGAGGCCGTTCTCGCCGCCGGTCACGTCCGTCCACGTGAAGATGACCACGTAGAAGATCTGCGAGAAGACCAGGGTGGTGATCCCGAAGTAGATCTCGCGCAGTCGCGTGGCGAAGTACGCCACGAAGACCGCCACGAGGCCGGCGCCCACCAACCCGTACAGCAGGGCCAGCCACAGGCTGGGCGGGTTGACGGTCAGCAGCGCGGCGGCGGCGCCGTACATGCCGAGGCCGAAGAACGCCGAGTGGCCGAACGAGACCAGGCCGGTGTAACCGATCAGGATATCCGAGGACATCGCCAGCAAGCCCCAGATCAAGATCTCGGTGACGAAGCGGCGCCAGAACGGCGGCAGGACCACGGGGGCGGCGATCAGCAGGCCGACCACGATGGCGAAGCCGAGCCAGAACAACTGGTCGGCGCGCGCCGTCGTCCGGAGCGACGCGGGCGCCATCATCTCGGCGTCGGCACGAAGAGACCAGTGGGGCGGAAGAGCAGCGTGAGGATCAGGGCGACGAACGACACGATCACGGCCTGGGCGGGGCTGACGAAGAGTGAGGCGTAGGCCTCCAGCAGGCTGATGAAGATCGACGCCAGGATCGAGCCGCCCAGGTTGCCCATGCCGCCCACCACGACGACGATGAACGCCCGCAGCGTGAAGTCGGCGCCCATCGTCTGGGTGACGCCCCCGAGCGGGCCGAACAGCACGCCGCTGGCCGCCGCCATGGCGGCGCCGATCGCGAACACCGCGGTGTGCACCCACGGGACCGGGATGCCCATCGCGGCCGCCATGATGCGGTCCTGGGTGGTGGCCCGGATCCAGATGCCGTAGGTGCCGCGCTGCAGGAAGAGCCACAGCGCGCCGATGATGGCACCGGCGAAGAGCGCGGTCGCCACCCGATACCACGGGTATTGCAGGTAGAAGAGATCGAAGCGGCCGGTGATCGGCTCCTGCAGATGACGGGCCGACGGCCCCCACTGCCACAGCGCGTACTTCTGCAGGACGAGCGAGATCCCGAACGTCGCCAGGATCGTGGTGAGGGGGTCGCGGCCCAGCAGCGGGCGGAGCGTGGTCACCTGCAGCGCGGCCCCGACCACCGCGACGGTGAGGGAGGCCGCGAGCAGAGCGATCCAGAAGTTGCCGGTCGTGGCCATCGTGGTGGCGCCGACGAAGCCCCCCAGCATGACCAGATCGCCGTGGGCGAAGTTGACGACGTCCATGATCCCGAAGATCAAGGTCAGCCCCGAGGCGACCAGCGCCAGGATCATGCCGTTGACGAGGCCGTTGACCGTCTGGATCAGGATCTGCTCGATCGGGATCCCCACGTCACACTCCCAGGTACTGGTGGATGACGGCGGGATCCGCGCGCAGGGCCGCCGCCGGCGCCTGATGGCGCACCACGCCCTTTTCCATGATGTAGACGCGGCTGCTGACCGCGAGCGTGAGCGGCACGTTCTGCTCGACCAGCAGGATGGCCACGCCCTCGCGGTTCAGCAGGCCGATGATGTCGCGGATCTGCGAGACCATGCGCGGCATCAAGCCCTCGGTCGGCTCGTCGAGCAGGATGATGCGCGGCTCCAGCATCATCGCCCGGGCGATGGCCAGCATCTGCTGCTCGCCGCCCGACAGGGTCCCGCCGGCCTGGTGACGCCGCTCGCGCAGTACCGGGAACGCCCGGTAGACCTTGTCCAGCAGCGCCTCGCGACGCACGTCGTCCATGCCGGCGCGATCGAGCCCGGTGCGCAGGTTCTCCAGCACGGACAGCAGGCGGAAGATCCGACGGTCCTCCGGCACCCACGCGATGCCGACGCGGGCGAGGTGATGGGGGGCCAGTCCGGTGATGTCGCGTCCGTCGAGGGTCACCCGCCCGCTGGCCGGACGGGCCAGGCCCATCACGCTCTTGAGCGTCGTCGACTTGCCGACGCCGTTGCGGCCGAGCAGGCCGACGACCTCGCCGGCGCCGACGTCCAGGCTCACCCCGTGCAGGATGTGCGACTTGCCGTAATAGGTGTGGACGTCGGTGAGGCTGAGCATCAGGTCTTGAGATAGACCTCCTGGACGCGGGCGTTGGCCTGGATCTCGGCCGGCGTCCCCTCGGCCAGCACCTCCCCGTAGTGCAAGACCGTGATCGTCCGCGCCAGCCCCATGACCACTTCCATGTCGTGCTCCACGATCAGGATCGTGAGGTCGGCAGCGATGCGGCGCACCAGCTCCACGGTGGCGTGCGTCTCCGTCACGCTCATGCCGGCCGTCGGCTCGTCCAGGCACAGGAGCTTGGGCTCGGTGGCCAGCGCGATGCCGATCTCGAGGTTGCGCTGCTCACCGTGCGAGAGATTCGCCGCCAGCTCGTCCTCCTTGTCGGCGAGCCCGACCGAACCGAGGACTGCGCGCGATCGCTCCAGGACGTCCGTGTAGGCGCGATGGTGGCGCAGCAAGCTCCAGCCGTGACGGCGCGACTGGGCGGCGATCCGCACATTTTCCAGAACCGTGGCGCCCTGCATGATGTTGGTGATCTGGTAGGAGCGGGCCAGCGACTTGCGGGAGATGCGGTCGGGCGGCAAGCCGGTGATGTCCTCGCCGTCCAGGAGGATCCGGCCGCTCGTCGGACGGATCACGCCGGTCACGCAGTTGAAGAACGTCGACTTCCCGGCGCCGTTGGGGCCGATGATCGCTCGGATCTCGCCCTGCCGCACGGCGAGGCTCACATTGTTCAGCGCGGTGAGGCCGCCGAAGCGGACGGTGAGGGCCTCGGTGCGCAGGAGGAAACCGGCGCCCCCGCCGTCGGAGGCAGGGGCGCCGGCCGGAATGGAGGCCGCGGTCACGCTCAGGCGAACTTGCAGCCGACCGGCGGCACGAGCGTCTTTTCCTTGGGAATGACGTCGACGATCTTGTACTTGCCGGACTGGACCTCGAACAGGAACTCGCGCAGGAAGGCCTGGTGGTCTTCCTTGCGCAGGGTCTTGTCGCCCTGCGGGAAGTCGTCGCCCTCCTTCATTTCGAGGCCCTCGAGGGCCTCGATCAGCTTCATCGTGTCGTCCTTGCCGCGGAAGCCCGACTTCTGCATGCCGATCTTCAGCGCGTTCACCGCCTCGTAGTTCGACTGCACGTAGCGGTCGGGCATCGGACCGGAGGGGTCGATCTCCTTGAGGCGCTTGACCGCCTCGTCGAGGAACCGCTTGTGGTGCGGCGTGTTGAGCACGCCTTCCAGGACGGGGACGTAGCGGTCGATGCCCACGAAGCCGTCGGCCTTGGCCCCCAGCGCGGGCAGACTGGTGGAGACCGCGATGGCGCCGTCACCGGCCATCTTGTATTTCTTGCTGAGCCCCAAGTCGTAGCTCTGCGTCACGAAGGCGATGCCCTGGGGACCGAAGAAGATGCCGAAGATGCCGTCGAACGAACCGCTGATCTTCGAGAGGAAGGGCGTCATCTCGGTCGTGCCCAGCGGCACGCCCAGCGTGCCGACCACCTCGCCGCCGTTCTTCTTGATCTCCGCCACGAACGCGTCCTTGGTCGACTGGCCCCACGCATAGTCCGCGAACGAGATGAACCACTTCTTGCCCAGCTTGTTGACCAGGTACGGCGCCGCCGCCACCGCCTGGGCCGGCGCGTAGTCGAAGGGCCGGAAGACGTAGCGGCTGCACTTGGACTGCGTGATCGTCGTGTCCAGGCACACGCCGATCATGTAGACGGTCTTGGCCTCCTCGAAGACCGGCATGCAGGCCAGGCACACGTTGGAGAGGTATCCGCCCTCGACGGCGTCGACCTTGTCCTCCAGGGTCAGCTTCTCGGCCTTCCGCCGGCCGATGTCGGGCTTGGACTCGTAGTCGACGACGATGGGCTCCAGCGGACGGCCGTTGACGCCGCCGGACTTGTTGATCCGATCGACGGCCATCATCGTGCCGACCAGCGCCGTCTTGCCGCCGGCGGCCGCCGTGCCGGTCAGCGGTTGCATGACGCCGAGCTTGTAGGGCTTGGCCTGCCCGAAGGCTTCGCGCCACGGCGCCGGCACCAGCATGCCGGCCCCCAGGGCGCCGGCCGCGGCCGCCCCGAGACCGAGGAACTTCCGGCGCGACGTCTTGCCGCTCCACCACAGATTTCTCGTCCAGACCTCGTCCTGCCACCGTTCGGCCATCAAACCAACCTCCTGTCGCTGCCCACGGATCGGGCACGCTCCGGGGAAAGGGTGACACTACTTATCACCAACTGGTCAGACCGTGCAAGCGCTCCCGGCCAGCGGGCGAATCACGACACCGGCCGACACGGGCGCCGACCAGGACGACGCTGGCCGGATCAGCGAGGCAGCAGGCCGGCTTGCACCAGCGCGCGCCGGATGGCCTCTCGCTCGGCCACCGGCACCGGTGTGAGGGGAGGCCGCACGTGGGCGGCCGGGATCCGCCCCAGCAGCACCAAAGCTTCCTTCATACGGTTGTGCATGTCCACGAAGGGCGGCGCATAGAACACGCGCACCAGCGGGTCGAGGCGGTCGTTGAGGCGGCGCGCGCCGTCGAGATCGCCCTTGCCGCAGGCATCGAACAGCTCGGCCTGCAGGTCGGCGGTGACGCAGCCCATCCCCGAGATGGCACCGTCGGCACCCAGCAGGAACGTGGCCATCAGCGACATCGTGAACGACGAGAGCATGGCGACGGGACGGCCGGTGGCGCGCAGCGCGCGCAGGTTGCGCTCGAAGGCCACGATGTCGTTCGACCAGTCCTTGACGCCGGCCACCTGCGGGAGCTCGGCGAGCCGCGCCAGCGTCTCTGGGGCATAGCCGATGCCCGAGGCCGGAGGGTATTCGAACGCGATGATCGGCAGGCCGACCGTCGCGACCTCCGAGTAGTGGCGGACGACCATGTCGGGCTTGAGCTGAGCGCCCCACATGAACAGGGTCGGCGGGAACAGGAGAATGCCGGAGGCGCCGGCGGCCCGGGCGTCGCGGGTGAGCTCGACGGCCTCGGCGGTGCCGTCGGAATAGATGCCGGCGACCACCGGGCAGCGGCCGCCCACCTCGTCCAGCGCGACGGCCAGCGAGCGACGGCGCTCCTCGCGGCTGAGCGACGACACCTCGCTGGCGTGACCGTTGACGACGACGCCGGTGACGCCGCGGGTGTCGGCCAGCCAGCGGAGGTGCCGCCGATAGGCTGGCTCGTCGATGGCCAGGTCGGCCGTGAAGGGCAGGATGTTGGCGGGCATCACGCCCGAGAAGAGCAGCGGCTCGCGCATCGGCGCCTCTCCTACCAGCTCGAGATGGTGTCCAGGACTTCCCTGGATTGTACGACGCCGCCGAAGGTCCCGGGCCACGATGTCCAGCGTGGCCCCGCTGGATCTCCGGCCACAGCGTGGCCACCCCGTCCTCGACCACGCTGAGCCGGTACTCGCGATTGAACGCGCCTACCACGGTCGACAGAACACGGATGTCGGTCATGGTCCCACCAGGCGGCGCCGGCCGATGCTCCGGATGCAGCTCGCCCACGAGGATCGGCACAGCCGACGAGTAGGTGAACTCGGTGAACACGACGGGCAGATGCTTGCCGCGGAAGGCCGTGAGCAGGGCACGGACCCCGGGGGCGATGTCGCGCCCGGGCGGGACCTCCATGGCCTGCCCCGGGGTCGACGAACCCCCGCTGCATGTCCACGATCAGCAGCGCCGTGCGACCCGGCTCCAGGCGCAGAACCCGCGCGAACGTCGCCGCACGGTCGCTCACCGCGGCGTCCGCGGCGGGGCAGCCAGCAGGAGGTCGAGGTAGGCGCCGCGCACGAGCTGGTCGTCGTCGATGCCGAGGGCCGCCATGAGCCGGCGCGCCTCGGCCACCGCCGGCGCCACGGGCTCGCCGTCGTCGAGCACGACTTCCAGCTCGACGAAGGTCCCGAGCTGCTCGACGGTGTCGAGGTGCACCCGCGTGCGCCCGACCAGCCGCACCGTCCGCTGCTTGCGTACGACGCCGAGCACCCCGTAGGCCGCGGCCAGCGCGTCGCGCAGCCGATCGGGCTCGGCGGTCGGCACCAGGACGTAACGGGAGGTCTTCGGGCCGGCCTCGTCGGGCCGCTCGTAATGAATCAGCTCGCCGGCGGCCGCCGAGAACCGACGAAGCTTCAGGCGGCCGCGCGGACAGTGGAAGAACGTGTCCTCCTGCTCGAGGCGGATGGGCTCGGCCGCCGCCAGCGTCGCGACCGCTGCGGCCACCCGGCTGAAGTCCTTCACGGCGGCCTTGATCTCGACGTTGCGCGCCATCG